>CACYET010000198.1 GCA_902773515.1 uncultured Eubacteriales bacterium
ATCTCTTCGGGATATGCATAAAGCACCCTGATCCACTTAAGACCTTCTATGGCACAAAGTTTTCTTAGAAGTTCGGGAAGAGCTTTGTGTCCGTAAACGTCCTTCCATGGAACGATGACCTCGAACTAAACAACCTGACGAAAGCGGATATCGAGAAGCTGGCAGATGAGATAAACTTCAACAATCTGTAATTGCCAAAGGGGCTGTCTCAAATGAGGCAGCCCTTTTTCTTTGGGTTGGCGCGGGCGTGCGGGGCGCGTTCGACAGCGGTTGGGCGTGCCGGCGACGGCGTTCGATGCGGTTCAGGATTTCCCTCGGATGGCTCATGGAGACCGCCTCCTCGCTTGAAATGCGATTTAATTGTATGCAAAATCAGACGGAGCTGACCATTTCCGGGGCCATTCGTAAATATTTTTGGTCATCTGGCCCGGCCCCCTTGCCACGCGGGTGGTTTCCAGTTATAATAGAACCGTATAGTTATGCCCGGATGACTTTTTACTGGCATAGATGAGAGGCGGTAACGCTATGAGCAACAAACGGGATATCGAACCCTCTTTGGATTTTTACGAACTGCGCCGGCGGCACGAGGAATATAAAAACAGCCAGCGCCAGGCCCAGGCCAGGGCGGAGCAGGCCGACGAGGCCGACGCCGCGCTGCCCGAGGACGAGGCCGTGAGCGCCGACGCGGCGGTCGACACCATTCCCGCGCCCAGCGCGGATTTCGTGGCCGAGGATTCCCTCGAGGACGCGCCGGAGGACGTCGAAGGCGAGGCCGTCGAGGCGGACGGGGCCGACGAGAACCCCAACCCCTTCGATCCGTTCATCCACGCCTTCAAGGGCCTGCGCGGCCGCCTGAGCAAGCGCCGCAATCGCGGCGAGGAGGCCGAGGAGGACTACGAGGGCGACTATGGCGAGGACGACGGGGACGTCGGCGACGCCGATGTGCCCGAGAGCGCCGACGCGCCCGCGTTCGTAGCGGAGGAAGCGCCGGCGGAGGAAGCCGCGCCCGCCGCGGAGGCCTTTGATCTGGACGAGGCGGAGTTCCGCGCGCCTGTGCGCCCCGCCGCGCATGAAGACGGGGAGCCGGACGAGGACTACGCCGACGACGCCGGGGACGAGGAAGAGGAGGCCGAGAGCGGCGAGGAGCTGAGCGGCTTCAAGAAGTTCCTCAGGCTGTTCGTGGTGCCCATCGACGAGGAGGAGCGCGCCGCTTCCCGCGACGATGACGACGAGGATTACGACGACGAGGACGACCTCGACGACGAGGACGACGAGGACGACGACGATCTCGACGACGAGGACGAGGTCGAGGAGAGGCCCCGCCGCGGCCTGTTCAGCCGCTTCCGCCGCAACGCGGAGGAGGAAGAGGACGAGGACGACGAGGACGATGAGGACGCCGACGAGGCGGACGACGCCGGAGCTTTAGGCGAGATGGCCGCGGATGTCCCGGCGGCGGATGACAGTGAAGGAGGACCTGACATGAGCGATCTGAACAATGTGAACGCGGAGCTGACCAATCAGCTGGCCGCTGATCTGGAAACCGCGGGCCTGTCCCGCCGCGAGCGCCGCGAGCTGGCCCTGCGTCAGGCCGCCGAGAAGGCCGCCGCCGAGGCGAATTCTGCCGGGGCGAACGCCGCCGACGAAATAAAGGAAGCCGGAGAGAGCGTCGCCGCCGAGGCACAGAGCGTCGCCGACGAGGCCAAGGCCGCTGTCGAAAACGCGGTTGAGGAAGTCGGGGAGAAGGCCCAGGCCGTCGAGGCCAAGGCCCAGCAGGCCCTCGAGGCGGACGTCATCGAGGACGTGGCCAGCGGCATTGTGAACATCGAACCCGCCAAGGACGACTACGACGCCATCCTCGACGAACCCACCCGCGAGTTCAAGCCCGTCTCCAAGGCGAGCTTCGACGAGTTCATGGAGCAGAGCGACTCCGAGGACGGGGACGAGGAAGAGGAAGAAGAGGAAAAGCCCGCCCGCCGCGGCCTGTTCGGACGCCGCCGCAAGGTGGAAGAGGAAGAGGACGACGAGGACGAGGATGAGGACGAGGACGACGAGGAAGAGGACGAGGAGGAGGAAAAGAAGCCCCGCCGCGGCCTGTTCGGGCGTCGCCGCAAGGATGAGGAAGAGGAAGAGGACGACGAGGAAGGCGAAGACGACGAGGACGAATACGACGACGAGGACGAGGAAGAGAAGGACGACCGCCGCTCGCGCCGTTCCCGCCGCCGCTATGACGAGGACGACGAGGACGAGTACGACGAATACGACGAGGACGACTACGAGGACGATTACGACGACTACGACTACGACGACGAGGAGAGCGCGTCCTTCGGACACGTGCTGCTGGGCATCCTCAAGGGCTTCCTGACCGCCGTGATGCTGCTGCTGTTCGCGGTGGTGGTGCTGAACGTGCTCAACATCTTCAACGTCGTGTCGCTCAAGGGCCTCGCGGATCGCCTGCCGCCCAAGATGACCAGCGTGTTCCTGCCCAGCGAGAACATGAAGCAGCGCATGAACGTCGAGGCCGAGGCGGACGTCGCGCCCGTCGTCGAGGAGCCCGTCGCGGAAGCGCCCGTGGTCGAGGCGCCCGTCGCGGAGGAGCCCGTCGCGGAGGCGCCTGTGGTCGAGGAACCCGTCGCGGAAGCGCCCGTCGCGGAGGAACCCGTCGTGGAGGCTCCCGTCGAGGAGGCGCCCGCGGAGGAGACCGGCACCGTGTCCGTGGGCTGACGCAATCGCAGATGAACGGACTGTCTGACAGACAGTCCGTTTTTATAGACGCTTTAGGGAGGAAAGACATATGAAGTACATCGTCGCGCTGGATCAGGGGACCACCAGCTCGCGCGCCGTGGTGTTTGACGACCAGGCGCAGATCGTGGCGCAGCACAACATCGAGTTCCAGCAGATCTATCCCCATCCCGGCTGGGTGGAGCACCGGCCCCAGGACATCCTGGATACGCAGGTGAACAGCCTGAAGCTGGCGGTGCAGAAGGCGAAGATCGACCCGAAGGACATCGTCGCCATCGGCATCACCAACCAGCGCGAGACCACGCTGCTCTGGGACCGGGCCACGGGCGAGCCGCTGTGCAACGCGATCGTCTGGCAGTGCCGCCGCACCGCGCCGCTGGTGGAGCGCCTGAAGCAGGACGGCCTGGGCAACGTGCTGCGGGACCGCACCGGCCTGGTGCCCGACGCCTACTTCTCCGGCACGAAGCTGCAGTGGATGCTGGAGACGGTGCCCGGGGCGCGGGAGCGCGCCGAGAAGGGCGAGCTGTGCTTCGGCACCATCGACTGCTTCCTGGCCTGGCACCTGACGAAGGAGCACGTGCACGTGACCGACGCCACCAACGCCGCGCGCACGATGCTCTACAACATCTACGAGCAGTGCTGGGACGAGACGCTGCTGCGGGCCATGGACATCCCCGAGCCGCTGCTGCCGCGCGTGGTGGATTCCAGCGAGGTGGTGGGCATGCTGGACAAGGCCATCCTCGGCCGGGAGATCCCGATCGCGGCCATGGCGGGCGACCAGCACGCCGCGCTGTTCGGCCAGGGCTGCTTCGCGCCGGGCATGTGCAAGAACACCTACGGCACCGGCTGCTTCGTGCTGATGAACACCGGCGCGAACCCCGTGCGCTCCACCCACAACCTGATCACCACCATCGGCTGGCGCATCGACGGCAAGCCCAGCTACGCGCTGGAGGGCAGTGTGTTCGTGGGCGGCGCGGTGGTGCAGTGGCTGCGCGACGAGATCAAGCTGGTGGACAACGCCGCGCAGACCGAGGCGGTGGCCACCTCCGTGCCCGACAACAACGGCGTGTTCTTCGTGCCGGCCTTTACCGGCCTGGGCGCGCCGCACTGGGACATGTACTCCCGCGGCACGGTGGTGGGCCTCACCCGCGGCGCGAACCGCGCGCACATCGTCCGCGCGGCGCTGGAGTCCATCGCCTATCAGTCCGTGGACGTGATCTCCGCGATGGAGCACGACGCCGGGATGAAGACCGCCATGCTGCGCGTCCAGCGTGATGCGGCCCCGCGTGATCGAGACCACGGCGATGGGCGCGGCGATGATGGCCGCGCGGGCCGTGGGCCACTGGAGCGACGCCGACCTGCGCAGGCTCCAGGCCGCCGACCGGGAGTTCACGCCGCAGATGGACGAGGTCCAGCGCCGCCGCCTGCTGCACAACTGGCGCAAGGCCGTCGAGCGCAGCAAGGGCTGGGCAGAGGAAGAGTGATCGATGTGAAACCAATACAGCGGCGGCCGCAAGGCCACCGCTGCTTTTATCTACTGTTTCCTAATCCAAATAAACCGCATATCCGGGCCGCTGCATGAGGCGGCGGAGATATGCGGTAAAGAGTGAGACGGCGGTGACGCAACACAGCACGTCGGCGATGGGCGTGGCCCATACGATGCCGTAGGTGGGTATCAGTCGCAGGAGCATAAACATCATGGGGATGTCCAGCAGGCCTTTGCGCAATATGGCCACCAGGAAGGACTTGCGGCCCTCGCCGACGGCCTGGAAGAACGAGATCACGGCGTAGGCGCAGGCGGAGAACGGTCCGCCAAGGCAGAGGATCTGCAAGAACCGCGCGCCGTAGGCGACGGAGTCGGAGCCGTGTTGTATGAAGATCCCGATCAGCGGGCGGCTGAACACCAGGCTGGCCGCCATCCACATCGCCGACAGCGCTATCGAAACGCCCATCGAGATCCGCACGGCGGAGCGCATGCGCTTGTGGTTCCCGGCGGCGAAGTTGTAGCCGATCAGCGGCAGCACGCCCTGGGCCATGCCGCGGGCCATGCAGTGCGCCAGCATGTTCACCTTCTTGGCCACGCCCAGGCCGGCCTGCATCACTGTGCCGGAGAGCGCCATCAGGTTGTCCAGCACCGCGTAGCTGATGTTCTCGCACAGCGTCATCAGGCACGCCGGAAGGCCCGTGGCCAGCACCTCGCCGGGGATGTTGTGCCGCAGCGCGGCCCGCGTGGGCGCGAGGGAGAGCGCCGAGCGCCGCCGGTTGCGGGCGAACACGGCGAGGAAGTAGAGCAAGGCGATCAGGTTGGACAGCGACGTGGCGACGGCCGCGCCGAGCACCTCGTTGCCCTCCGGCAGCAGCACGAACATGAACAGCGGGTCCAGCGCGATGTTCAGCGCGCCGCCCAGCGCGATTCCGAAGCCCGCCTGCACCGAGTGGCCCTCCGACCGGACGAGGTGGCCCAGCAGCGCGTTCAGCGACGTGGCCAGCCCGCCGAGGACCACGGTCCAGATCAAATACTGGCGGGCCGCGCCGTGCACCGACGGGTCGCTGCCGCCCAGCGCGTCCACGAACGCGTCCAGCGCCAGATACGCCCCCAGCGCGTAGGCGAGCGTTGTGATCGCGCAGCCCCAGAACGCGAAGACGGCGGTGGCCCGCGCACGCCTCGGGTCGCCCGACCCCAGCGCGCGGGCGATCGCGCTGGCGCCGCCGATGCCGAACAGGTTGGAGATGGCGGAGAGAAACATGAACGCCGGCATGCACACGGTCACCGCGGTGATCTTGATGTCGCTGCCCGAGAGGCCGATGAAGAACGTGTCGGCCATGTTGTAGAGGACCAGTATCACCTGGCTGAGCACGGTGGGGATCGCCAGCGCCAGCACCGCGCGCACGATGTGCGCCTGCTCGAACAGCCGCCGCTCCTCGGCCCGATCCTTCATGGGCGATCCCTCCTTTCGGCCCGGCCTGAGATGGCGGCGTCCCGACGCGCGGGATAAATCGACCGCCTTGTACATGATAACTCATTGTATCCGCGTTAAGTGATAATGTCAAATGATAATTATTTTATTGTCGATAATGATTAGTTATTGAAACGGAAGCGCGTGCAGCGCGCGCTGCAATTCCGGCGGGCGGGGCGGCCCTTCGACGAGAATATGCGCGGGACGATGCAAAATGAACCCGCGCGGGCGGCTTTCGGCGTCGGCGCGGGTCGGAGGGATGGCGGCGTGTTATCATAGATCAAACAAACATCATAATATATTGTTATAATTCCACGTTGATTTTGTGTTGCGACGGCTTGCAGGATTCGCGGAAATGTGATAGCATCCCATTGGAAAGTACGATGCGGGAGGCGCGACGATGCACGGAATGGGCCGCGTGAAGGCATTTTTCGGCGTGCAGGAC
>CACYET010000199.1 GCA_902773515.1 uncultured Eubacteriales bacterium
GATGTACGCGCCGCCGTAGGCCTTGTGCAGTATCACGTTGATCTTGGGCACCGTGGCCTCCGAGAAGGCGTACAGCAGCTTTGCGCCGTGGCGGATGATGCCCGCCTGCTCCTGGGCGATGCCCGGCAGGTAGCCCGGCACGTCGGTGAATGTGACGATGGGCACGCGGAAGGCGTCGCAGAAACGCACGAAACGCGCGGCCTTGTCGCTGGAATTGCAGTCCAGCACGCCGGCCATGTAGCGCGGCTGGTTGGCGATGATGCCCACCGTCTCGCCGCCCAGCTTCGCCAGGCCGATCACGATGGACTTCGCGAAGTCCGGCTGCAGCTCCATGAACGAGCGCGCGTCGAATATGCTGGCGATGATCTGGCTGATGTCGTAGCCGCGGTGGCTGTCCTCGGGCATCTCGAAGTTGAAGATCGGGGCGTTGGCGTCCACGTAGCAGTGCAGCCTGCGGTCCCGGCAGTTGGAGGGGATCATGCCCACCAGCCGGCGCACGGCCAGGAAGCACTCCAGCTCCGTGTCGGCGCAGAAGTGCGCCACGCCGCTGTTGGCCCCGTGCATCACGGTGCCGCCCAGCGCCTCGCCGGTGATGCTCTCGCCGGTCACGGCGTGGATCACCTTCGGCCCGGTGATGAACATCTGGCTGATCTTCTCGGTCATGAATATGAAGTCGGTGATGCCGGGGGAGTACACCGCGCCGCCCGCGCAGGGGCCGAGGATCATCGAGATCTGCGGGATGCGCCCGGAGGCCTTCACGTTGCGGTAGAATATGCCGCCGTAGCCGCACAGGGCGTCGATGCCCTCCTGGATGCGCGCGCCGCCGGAGTCGTTGATCGATATGAAGGGGCACTTTTTGCGCATCGCGCGGTCCAGGCCCATGGCGATGTTCTGCCCGTGCCTGAGGCCCAGCGTGCCGCCCTTGTAGGTGAAGTCCTGCGCCGCGACCACCACGCGCTTGCCGGACACCTGCCCCTGGCAGACGTACACGCCGTCGCGCGTCTCGGGCGTGGTGAGCTCCTCGTACTGCTGGTCGTCGAACAGCAGCGCCAACCGCTCCTCCACATACAATTTGCCCTTTTTATGCTGTTTTTCAACGAGCTTTGCGTCCATGTCGAAACCTCGGAATAATGCGAAGTGTTATGCGCAGAGAGTTTAGAGTTCAGAGTTTAGCGAATAGCGATGCGCTGTGCACATCTTTTCTCTAAACTCTAATCTCTCAACTCTCAACTCTCAATGCAGCGCTTCCAGTGTCTGCGCCAGCGTCTCACTGTCGCCCACGCGCAGGATCGTCGCGCCCTCGAGCGTCTTGGCGGCGAGGCCGGACAGCGTCCGCCCAGGGCCGCACTCGATGAACGTGTCAAAGCCGTCGGCCTGCATGTTCAGAAGCGTGCGCGTCCAGCGCACCGGGCTCATCGCCTGCTTGACCAGCAGCGCGGGGATGGCCGCGGCGTCCGCGTTCGGCGCGCCGTCCACGTTCATGTAGACGGGCATCGACGGCGCCGCGAAGGTCTTTTGCGCGAACAGCGCCTCCAGCTTCTTCGCCGCGGGTTCCATCAGCGCGCAGTGGAACGGGGCGCTGACGGCCAGCAGCTTTCCGCGGATGCGCTGCTCCCGCGCCAGCGCGACGGCCTGCTCCACCGCCGCGGCCTCGCCGGAGATCACCGTCTGGGTGGGGCAGTTGTAGTTCGCCGCCACCACGTAGCCGTCCGTCACCGCCGCGCACACGGCCTCCACCTGCTGGGGCGTGCCGCCCAGCATGGCCGCCATCGCGCCCGCGCCCGGGGCCACGGCCTGCTGCATGCTGTCCGCGCGGTACTGGATCATCGGGAATACGTCCGCCATCGGGATGGACCCCGCGAACGCCAGCGCCGCGTACTCGCCCAGCGAAAAGCCCGCCGCGCCTTCCGGTTCGACGCCGTGCGCCCGCAGCGCCGCCGCCGCGGCCAGGTCGGCCGCCAGCACGCAGGGCTGGGTGTTGTGCGTCAGGTTCAATTCCTCCTGCGCGCCCTCAAAGCACAGCGCGGAGATGCCGCGCCCCAGCGCCGCGTCGGCGGCGTCGAACACCGCCTTCGCTGCGGGTTCGGCGGCGCACAGGTCCTTCATCATGCCGGGGAACTGCGCCCCCTGGCCGGAAAACATGAACGCGATCTTCATCGCACGACACTCCAATCTGAACTGCGATTTGATGAGAACGGGTAATCAAAAACATTGAAAATGGTTTTGATTACCAGAACATCTGTATATCCATGCCAATAATATACCATAAGAAATATTAAAAGTCAACGCATATGTGGCGAAGGCTTGGCTTCGGTTCGGTTATTTCCGCCGACGGGGCGAAACACAGCAAGAAGCGCGCCAACGCCGCGCCTTTTGTTGCCTGGCTTGAATTTCTCTCCATATCTTTACAATTCCATAATTCCTTGTTATAATATATACGAGTTCATTTTCCGCGACAGGAGGGAGATTCCATGGCTCTTTTCGGCAAGAAGATATGCGACATCTGCGGCGGCGACATCGGCCTGCTGGGCAACCGCAAGCTGGAGGACGGCAACCTGTGCAAGAACTGCGCGAAGAAGCTCTCGCCCTTCATGACGGACCGCCGCCAGTCCACCGTGGAGGAGATCCAGCGCCATCTGGCGTATCGCGAGGCCAACAAGGGCGTCCTGGCGTCCATCCATCCCAGCACCGTGCTGGGCGGCTACACCAAGGTCTACATCGACGAAGCCGCGGGCAAGTTCTTCGTCACGCGCAGCCGCAACTGGCGCGACGAGAACCCCGACGTGATCGATATCAGCCAGGTGATCGACGTGCGCACCGACGTCACCGAGCACCGCACCGAGCAGTATCACAACGACCGCGAGGGCCGCAGCGTGTCCTTCAACCCGCCCCGCTACACCTACAGCTACGAATTCCAAACCAGCATCCTGGTGGATTCGCCGTGGTTCAACGAGATTCACTTCGAGCTGACCGAGCAGCGCCCGGAGCAGGTGCACAGCGAAAGCTATCGCTACTACGAGCAGATGGCCGACAGCCTGCGCGCCGCGCTGATGCCCGCGCCCGCCGACGGCGTCGCCGACGCCCTGAGCGCCACGATCGCCAGGGCCGTGGCCTCCATGGCCAGCGCCGCCAAGGCCAGCGCCGCCAACACCACCAACGCCGGCGGCATCGGCGAGGACCTGGAGCGCCCCGCCGGGTGGAAGTGCGCCTGCGGCGCGACCAACACCGGCAACTTCTGCACCAACTGCGGCGCGAAGCGTCCCGAGCCCAAGAAGGTGTTTCGCTGCGACAAGTGCGGCTGGACCCCCGAGGACCCGACCAAACCGCCGAAGTTCTGCCCGAACTGCGGCGATCCCTTCACCGACGCCGACGCGAAGTGACAGTCCGCGCGACGCAAGCGGAACGGGGCCGTCGGCCCCGTTCCGCTTATCTGTCTCACCTTTTTCTCTTCTTCGCCGTCAGGTCGTAGCTCATCCCGATCAGCGTCTTCAGCACGTCCTCCGGCACATTGCCCTCCAGCCGCACCGAGATCCACAGCTGCTTGTTCATGTGCCAGGCCGGCAGTATGTCCGGGTATTCCTGCCGCAGGCCGTAGCTCACCAGCGGGTCGCACTTCAGGTTCAACACCTCCGTCGCGCCGTTGCCCGACAGCCCCACCTTGCCCCGGGGTACCTTCATCACCAGGCCGAACCACTTGCCGCCCGGCCCGTGTCGCAGCACCGTCGAGTCAAAATCCTCGTCAAACGGCTGGTCTGCCGACGCTCCCGGCAGCGCCAGCGCCATCTCCAGGACCCTCTCCCGCACGATCATCCCGTCGCCCCCTCGCGTGCTTTCTCTGTCGGGAACAGTATACCATAAGTTGGGGCAGGAGGACAATACAAGCGTCTGGCGCAGCCGGACTGAGGGCGCAAGCGCAGCGAAGCAAGACGCGCCCGAAACCCGCGGCCCGACGCAAGTCGAGGATGCGGGGCGGAAAAAGCGTCCGGCGCAGCCGGACTGAGGGCGGAAAAAGCGTCCGGCGCAGCCGGACTGAGGGCGCAAGCGCAGCGAAGCAAGACGCGCCCGAAACCCGCGGCCCGACGCAAGTCGAGGACGCGGGGCGCCTATGTTAAATATCCCGCCCCCCAGCCAAAACTATGGACAAAACCCCCGCAATTGTGCTATAATTCTAAATTGTCAGCGGCGATATGCAATCGCGCCAATGTAGCTCAGTTGGCAGAGCAGCGGTTTCGTAAACCGCAGGTCAAGGGTTCGAGTCCCTTCATTGGCTCCATCTTCGAGGTGTAGCGCAGTTTGGTAGCGCGTTTGGTTCGGGACCAAAAGGTCGCAGGTTCAAATCCTGTCACCTCGACCACAAAATCTGTGAGATTTGAATAAATCTCACAGATTTTTCTTGTATATATGCTAATATGAATTTACATTCTTTTCTATTTCATAACAATCTTTACAAATACCAAGTACCCACTTTGCAACCCATTGCAACCGAGCGGCTTTTTGAATTCCACAATATATGGACATTTTTGCAAGATTGATCACTACATCTTGCGTTTTCGGCTTTACGACCTTTTGGTATCCTGCGTCTTGCTTCATCTTCTGCATCAAAGAAAGAATATAAGAAAACATATAAGATATTGATTGCCGGGCGAGTTTCGTGCTATACTGTAAGGGAAAGCGGGGTGCTTCCATGGAACGGTATGTGCCGCCATTCACCATCACGAATCAAATGCTCATGCTGGTCGCAGAGATCGCCGAAAAGACAGGCAGCGTGAGCAATTTCCATTCCTTCGAAACAAAGCCGCACCTGCGCCGCAACAATCGCATCCGGTCCATCCATTCCTCCCTGGCCATCGAGGCGAATTCCCTTTCGCTGGACGAGGTGCGCAACGTGATCAGTGGAAAGACGGTCATCGGGCCTCAGAAGGAAATCCAGGAAGTCAAAAACGCCTATCAGGCCTATGAGCAGCTGGGCCGGTTTGATCCTTACTCTCTCGAGGACTTGAAAAGGCTGCATGGGATCATGACCTATCTGACCGTGCAGGAATCCGGCGTGTTCCGCTGCCACAATGAGGGGGTCTTCAAGGGCGATCAGTGCATCTTCATGGCTCCGCCGCCGCATCTGGTTCCGGGGCAGATGCAAGCACTGTTTGACTGGATGAATAGCGCAAGGACGGAGGTGCACCCCCTGATCCTGTCCTCGGTATTCCACTATGAGTTCGTGTTCATCCACCCCTTCTCGGATGGCAACGGGCGTATGGCGCGGCTGTGGCAAACAGCGCTGTTGTCTGAATGGAATCCTATCTTCCAGTATCTGCCGCTGGAGAGCCGCATCCAGGAGTTCCAGGACGGTTATTATGACGCCATCGCCGCCTGCCATGGGTCGGGAAGTTCGAATGCGTTCATCACATTCATGCTGGATAAGATCAACCTGACGTTGGATTGGGCTCTACAGCAGGCCTCGGAGAAGGACGCATACCTACCCGAGACTTTGCAGAAGCTGTTGGATGCCATGGATTATGACGTCCCCTATTCCGCCGCGCAGCTGATGGAAAAGCTGGGCTTGAAATCCCGCGCCAATTTCAGGAAACTCTATCTGTTGCCGGCGCTTGAAAAAAACCTGATCACCATGGGAATCCCGGATAAACCCACCAGCAGGAATCAGACCTATATCAAGAAATAGTGCTTGCATAGCAGTTCTAAATGGACATTCTGTCCATTTACCAAATAAGAAAAGACCCGACTAATGGGAAAAAACTTCCCATTAGTCGGGCAGCGGCATTAACGCTAAAACTTGTTCGCCCAAGGCAGGCTGGTATCCACCGGCGGTTTCCTGCTTCGTGCGCTCGCGCCGCTCTTGGTGGCTTTCTTCTT
>CACYET010000200.1 GCA_902773515.1 uncultured Eubacteriales bacterium
GAATTGTAGGCGTTGTCGGTGGAGGCGGCGATGCTGTAAACGCTCTCGTCCTCGATGACCATCACCGCGCCGTATTTCTCGGCGACGGTTTCGGCGTTGTCTCCGGGCTGGCCGAACACGCCGGTCACGGTGCCCGATTCCTCGGCGTAGACCTTCGTGGTGGACAGGCTGACGATCGCGTCCCCGGCAGAAACCTTCTGCCCCGCCTCGACGTTCACGGCCTCCACCGTGCCGCCGATGGGCGCGTAGACCTCGTGCGTCTGGCTGGCCGCGACAGTGCCCGTGAAGGTGATCGTGTCCGCCAGGGCGGCGGACGACAGCAGCATCGCCGCGATGACCAGTGCGGCAAAAACGCGCTTGATGTTGGACTTCATGAAAATGACCTCCTTTAATTGGGATTTGATCCTGTATTGATTGGTGAGGGAGACCAGATTGCCACGTCGGCCCCTTCGGGACCTCCTCGCAATGACGCGGTTCGTGAATCGAGGTCGTACTTCGATTTCGTTAGATAGCCGAACCCTGTCCTGCACAATGTCATTGCGAGGCCGCAGGCCGTGGCAATCCGGTTCTCCAGCCATACCCGGGGCAGGGCGGGCGGCGCAACGCCGCCCCTACAGAGATGGCACGCGGCACCCGCCATTCCTCATTCCTAATTCCTCATTCCTCATTTTCTTACGCCGACCTCAGCGCGTCGATGGGGTTCAATTTGCTGGCCTTCCTGGCCGGGGCCCAGCCGAAGATGATGCCCACGGCCGCCGAGAAGCCCGCGCCCAGCGCGATGGCGAACGTGGAGATCACGAAGCTCGTGCCCATCACCTTCGACAGGATCAGCGACAACAAGAGCCCCAGCGCGATCCCCGCCGCGCCGCCGATGATCGACAGCAGGAACGACTCGATCAAAAACTGCATCTGGATCTGCCAGGGGATCGCGCCCAGCGCCTTTTTGAGGCCGATCTCCACCGTGCGCTCGGTGACGGTGGTCAGCATCATGTTCATGATGCCGATGCCGCCGACCACCAGCGCGATCGACGCGATGCCCGCCAGCAGCGCCGAGACCATGCTCAGCATGCTCTGCATGGTGTCCTCGATGGAGGACATGTCCATGATCTCATAGCAGTCGTCCTCATAGCTGAACATCCCGTCCAGCTTCGCCTCGAGCGCCTCGGCGCCCGTCTCGGAATTCCAGCCGTCCGCGAGGTAGGCCGTGAAGGACGTGACCACGTTGGTGTTGTTCATCTTCATCGCCGTGGTGTAGGGCACGAGGATGTCCGGGCTGCCGTTCATCATGCCGGCGATGCTGGAATCGCCGTCCTCGCTCATCAGGCCCACCACCAGGAAGGGGATGCCGTCGATGTAGAGGCTTTCGCCGATCGGGTCCACGCCGTAGAAGAATTCCTCCACCATGTCCGGGCTGATGATGCAGACGAAGGTCATGCTCTCCTCGTCGGTGATGTTCAGCGCCCGGCCCCGCGTCAAGAGGTCCTCGTTCTGGCGGAAGTAGTAGGCGTTCTTGCCGGAGACGGAGATGCCGGTCTCGTAGCTGCCGCCGCGCGACACGCGCGCGTTCATCGACACGCTGGGCGTCACGCCCTCCACGGCGTCCAGCTCGGTCAGCTCGTCCAGGTCTGCCGTGGTCATGCCGGATTTCAGGTCGCTGCCGGACACGGTGACGGTCAGCGTGCCCGCGCCCATGCTGGAGAAGGAGCTGGACAGCGAGCCGGAGAAGCCGTTGACCGTCGTGATCAGCGCGATCACCGCCGCGACGCCGATCAGGATGCCCAGCACCGTGAGAAACGAGCGCGCGCGGTTGCCGAGGATGTTCGCCAGCGACATCTTGAAGCACTCGCCGATCATGATGAAGGTGGAACGAATCGATCTAAGCATCGTTTGTGCCGCCTCCCTCTGTCAACTCCCCGTCGATGATGTGCACCACGCGGCGGGCGTTTTTGGCGATGTTCATGTCGTGGGTGATCATGATGATGGTGCGGCCCTCGTCGTTCAGCGCCTTGAACAGCGCCATCACCTGTTTGCCCGTCTTCTGGTCCAGCGCGCCGGTGGGCTCGTCCGCCAGCAGCAGCGTCGGGTTGCCCGCCAGCGCCCGCGCGATGGCCACGCGCTGCTGCTGGCCTCCGGAGAGCTGGTTCGGCAGGTGTTCCATCCGGTCCGAGAGCCCCACGCGCTCCAGCAGCTCCCGCGCCCGCCTGCGGCGCTCCCGGGGGCCGACGCCCGCGTAGATCAGCGGCAGCTCCACGTTCTTCTGCGCCGTCAGCCGCGGCAGCAGCTGGGAGTTCTGGAACACGAAGCCGATCTCCGCGCTGCGCAGCCGCGCCAGCTCCGCCTCGGTCAGCTCGTCCACCGAGCGCCCCCGAAGCGTGTACTGCCCGGAGGTGGGCACGTCCAGGCACCCGATGATGTTCATCAGCGTGCTCTTGCCGCTGCCGGAGGGGCCGAGCACGGACAGGTATTCGCCCTCGTCGATGCTCAAATCGATGTCCTTCAGGATGTGCGCCTGCTCCTCGCCCATCTGATAGTATTTGTTGATCTTCTCCATCCGGAAGAAGGCGCCCTTGTCAGCAGTCATCGCATCCATATCAGTTCCCCCTGCCGGGGAAATCCCCGCCGCCGAAGCTCGGGCGCTCGCCGCCGGAGAAGTCCGGCATGCTGTCCCGGTCGAAGCTGAAATCGCCGCCTCCGCCGCCGGGGCCGCCCTGCGGCGCGTTGAACTGCTGGCCGCCGAACAGCCCGCCCAGCAGGCCGCCCGCGCCGCCGGTCGCCGTCGTCTGTACCTCCACGTACACCTCGTCGCCGTCCGAGAGGCCGTCGGTCACCTCCAGGTAGTTTCCGTTGGAGACGCCGGTGGTGATGTACACCTGCTCCAGCTCGCCCGCATCGTTCTTCATCCAGACGTACGCCTGGTTCGTCGCGTCGAAGCTGACGGCGTCCACCTTGAGGATGACGGCGTCCTGCGTCTCCTGCTGCGTGATGCTCACCGTCGCCTGCATGCCGGGCAGCACGTTCGCGTCGTCCACGTCCACATAGGCCGTGGCGGTGTAGTAGGCCACGTTGCCGCTGGAGGAGGAGATGTAGTCGATGGCGTCGATGGTCGTCTCGAGCTTCTTTTCGAGGGCCGTGACCGTCACGGTGCAGGCCTGGCCGACGCTGACGCTTCCGATGTCGTATTCGTCCACGCGGAAGGAGACCTTCATGTGGTTGAAGTCCGCGATCTGCACGAGCTCCGCGCCCGCGCTGACGTCGTCGCCCGCATCGACGCTGATCCTGTTGACGCGCCCGGCGAAGCCCGCCTTGACCGTCTCGCCGTTGGAGAAGCGGACCAGCTTCTGATCCTCCTCCACCTCGTCGCCCGCGGCGACGTAGACCGCCTTGACCGTGCCGGAGGACGAGGCCGCGTAGGTCTCGCTATCGATCAGGCTCAGGTTGCCGCTGAACGACAGGGCGTTGGAGATGCTGCCGGTGGTGGCGGTATAGCTGTCGTAGGTGACGGTGTACTCCGCCTTCAGCGAATTGTAGGCGATGTAGCCGACGGCTCCCAGCACCAGCGCCAGGATCAGGAACAGCACGATCCTCCTGACGATCCGCTTCTTTCGGGTTTTGACCACTTTGCTCATGCTTTCAGACGCCTCCCGGTGATACTGGGACAATCATTCCCGTCCTTTTGACGATCATTGTACGCGAGAAACCTGAAATCAAACTTAAAAAACGCTCGTCTTTTGTAAAACCAGGAAAAATTTGTAAAACCAGGAAAAAAACGCAGGAAAAAGCACCCCGTCTCCGGGGTGCTTTTCCTGCGTCCTCTGTGATCCGTCCTTCGACGGTCATCCCTCCAGGCCGAGGACCTTGTAATCCTGGGCCTCCACCGCGGCGCGCAGCGCGTCGTCCTCCACGGGCGCGCTCAGCGTCACCACGGCGGTGCCGCTGTTGTGGTC
>CACYET010000201.1 GCA_902773515.1 uncultured Eubacteriales bacterium
CTATTGCCTGCCCCAGGGCGTCATCGTGAACCTGTGGCGTGAGATCGCCGCCGGCCGTCCCGGCCTGTTTCGGCGTCGCTCCGTGTGACTGTCTCTTACATAATTCAGTTCATCCCGCCGAATCACAATCGAAACAGCGGGATGATCTGTCATTCCAGCGCATGCAAAGGATGCTATTTCAGCTTATTCCTCGGCCTCGGGACGAGCTCTGTGGCGATCGCGCACATGATGGCGCCGACCAGATCCATCCAGATATCGAACTTGAAAGGCTGATGCTTGATCAGCGAAGAAAACAGCGTTATGCAGGAAAAAGCGCGATGTACCCGACGCTCATCAGCGCGATCTTTTTCACTCTTTCCACGACGAAGCCGCTCTTTCTCAGCGTATTCAGGTATCTGGCCCTTCGCGGGGATTATATCACATACGGGCCCCGCACACAAGGGTGGAAAATGAAAAGGCCGCGGAAAAAGCCGCGGGCGCTGATATCGTTCGATTGAACGGGGCCGTCTCAAAACACGGTTCGGTGGATGAAAGTTCGTCGTAGCGGCGGCAATTTGCCGCTGCGGTGGCGCCTGACAGGCGCCGCTACGCAATCATTCGTCGACCGTTATGTGTTTTGAGACAGCCCCGTTATGCGTCAGATTCGCTCGAACCGAATCACGTTCCAGCTGAGCGCGGGCAGCTTCACCTGCGCCCGGCCGCCGTCGATCGTCCCGCCCGGGCCCGCCGTCGGGGCGACGTTGCCGGGATCCTCCTCGGTGTTCACGGCCTTCACGTCGTCGTGGTGCAGCAGGATGTGCTCCGCGAGCTTCATCCCGCCGAAGGCGCGCAGGTCGATCTCCAGCGCGAAGTCCTCCGCCATGTCGCGGTTCACGCAGAACACCGTCACGCTGCCGTCGTCCGCGAGCGTCGCCGTGGCGTCCACCAGCGGCACGGCCTCGTAGTCGCTGCAGTCGTACACCGGCGTGTCCACCAGCGCCTTGAGCGCCGTGCCGCGTCCGTAGCGGCTGGCGTGCATAAACGGCCAGTAGATCGTCTGCGCCCAGCAGCCCCCGCCGGTGCGCGTCATGATCGGCGCGATCACGTTCACCAGCTGCGCCAGGCACGCCACCTTCACGCGGTCGGCGTTGCGCAGGAACGTGATCAGCATGCTGCCCGCCAGCAGCGCGTCCTCGAAGTTGTACACGTCCTCCAGCAGCGGCAGCGCCGGGCCCCACTTCTCGCGCTTCCAGATCTCCTTGTCCTGCTCGTTGGAGTGATACCACACGTTCCACTCGTCGAAGGACAGGTTGATCTGCTTCTTCGCGTGCTTCTTGCCCTTCACGGCGTCGCAGATGGCGACGACAGACTGGATGAAGCCGTCCAGGTCCATGCTGCGGGCGAGGAAGCCGGGCGTGTCGCCGGTGGGATTGCCGTAGTAGCGGTGCAGGGACACGTAGTCGATGTTCTCATAGCACTCGTTCAGCATCTCGTACTCCCAGCTGCCGAACGTGGGCATCTCGGACGAGGACGAGCCGCAGGCCACCAGCTCGATGGACGGGTCCACCCACTTCATCATCTTGGCGGTCTCGTTGGCGAGGCGGCCGTACTCCACGGCGGTCTTGTGGCCCATCTGCCAGGGGCCGTCCATCTCGTTGCCCAGGCACCACAGCTTGATGCCGAAGGGCTCCTTCGCGCCGTTTTGGATGCGCATGTCGGAGAACTTGCTGCCGGATTTGTGGTTGGCGTACTCCACGATGTCGCGGGCGTTCTCGGGGCCGCGGGTGCCCAGGTTGATGGCGTACATCACCTCGGTGCCGGCCTTCCTGGCCCAGTCGGCGAACTCGTGCAGGCCCACGGCGTTGGTCTCGGTGGTGAACCACGCCAGGTCCAGGCGCTTCGGGCGCTTCTCGACAGGACCCACGGAGTCCTCCCAGTTGAAGCCGGAGACGAAGTTGCCGCCGGGATAGCGCACCACGGGCACGTCGATATCGCGCACCAGCTTCAGCACGTCCTTGCGGAAGCCCTGCTCGTCGGCCTCGGGGTGGCCGGGCTCGTAGATGCCGCCGTATACGGCGCGGCCCAAATGCTCGATGAACGAGCCGTAGATGCGGGGATCGATCTTGCTGATGACGTAGTCCCTGTCGAGGATCATTTTGGCCTGCTTCATAATTGATAACTCCTTATCTCAAATTCCCGTTTGCCTTGCCTGTAAGAGAGTTTAGAGTTCAGAGTTTAGAGTTTAGAGTAGAGTCAGTGTTTGCGTAGGCACACTCCACTCTCCACACTCCACTCTCCACACTCCACACTCCACTCTCCACTCTCAACTCTCCACTCTCATTCATCCTGTCCGGTCGCCCGCACGCCCCAGACGGCCTGTCCGTCGGCGGAAAGGGCGGTGAAGGTGGTGACGAAAGCGTCCTGGTCGGCGTCGTAGCCGACGGCATAGAAGCCGCTGTAGTCCACGCCGTCGAGGGTGAGGCGGATATGGCCG
This sequence comes from uncultured Eubacteriales bacterium, assembly GCA_902773515.1. Taxonomy (GTDB): domain Bacteria; phylum Bacillota; class Clostridia; order Christensenellales; family Aristaeellaceae; genus UBA2862. The sequence goes on from CACYET010000201.1 coordinate 2,474, forward strand.
TCGCCGTCGCCCGAGAACGTGCCGCCGATCTCGCCCGATACGGTGAAGTCCTCGCCGAATTCCAGCGGCATGGACGCGTGCTCCACCTTGTTCACGTCCTGCCCGTGGAAGAGCACCTTGAACGTCCCGAAGGGCTGGCATTCGGCATCGTCCGGGATCGCGGCGTCGGTCACGTAGCGCGTCGGGGCGATCACCGGCCAGCCGTCGTCGTTGAAGAACATCCTGCGCGTCTGCACGATGTAGCGCGCGTCGTTACCCTTGAAGCGCGTGTGGTGGATCAGGAACCAGCCGTCCGCCGTCTCGATGGCGCTGTTGTGGCCCGGCGAGCGCACGACCTGCGCCCGGTCGCTGTTCTCCCCCGCCAGCGGCTCGAACGTGTAGCCGCCCATCAGCTTCGTGCCGTAGGGGGCGATGTCGTCGTTGTTCCAGAAGTTGCCGGGCTGGCACATGCAGTCGCGCATGTCATGGCCCGCCGCGTCCTCGTAGGGACCCTCGACATCCTTCGAGCGGCACACGCGGATGTTGTAGCCGTCGTTCACGTTCAGCCCGCCGAAGGACAGGAACAGGTAGTAGTAGCCGGTCTGGCTACAATATACCATATAGGGCGCTTCGATGCAACTGTGGTTGCCGCCCAGCAGGTGGATGCCGTACGGCTCCTGGCCCTCCCGGATGAGCCCGGTTTCCGGGTCGAGCTCCAGCAGGAAGATCCCGCCGGAATAGCTGCCGTAGACCATCCAAAGCCGATCGTCGGCGTCAAAGAACACGCAGGGGTCGATGGCGTTGGGCAGCTTCGTGGCGTCGTAGCCCGGATCGCCGCTCTTTAGGAGGATCTGCACGTTCTCAAACGGCCCCTCGGGGCTGTCGGACACCGCCACGCCCAGCGCCGACAGGGGCTTGGAGCCCTCGCAGCAGCAGTAGTACATGTAGTAGCGCCCGTCCGAAAGCCTTATCACGTCGGGGGCCCAGAAGGTGCCCGCCTCGGCGAAGGTCAGCGCCTCCTTGAACTCGACGGCGTAGTCGGGCTGGAGGGTGCACTTGTCCAGCTTGGAAAACAGCTTCCAGTCCTGCAGGTCCTTCGACTTTGCGGCCTGCATGTGGCTGCCGTAGATGTAGTACGTGCCGCTGTCCTCGTCGTACAGCACGGACGGGTCGTGCACGCTCGCGTTGCCGAACTTCACCTGAGACGCGAACGCCGGAAGCATACACATCCACAGGAGGACGGCGGTCAATAAAACGATTCTCTTCTTCATTGCCTTTGTACCGGGCGAGAGTTTAGAGTTCAGAGTTTAGAGTTGAGATAATGGCTTTGGGCGGGCGACGACCTCATCCGTCAGCCCTTCGGGCTGCCACCTTCCCCAGAGGGGAAGGCTTTTGGGTAGGCGAAGGGCGGGCGGCGCAACGCCGCCCCTACAGGGAGGGTGCGCGGCAGCCTTGGCTCCCCTGTGTAAGGGGAGCTGTCA
>CACYET010000202.1 GCA_902773515.1 uncultured Eubacteriales bacterium
GTTGAGCATGTCGGCGGGCCGGTACTCCAGAGCGCCCACCAGGTGCGCCAGCAGCAGGTGCAGGTAGGCCAGGCGCATCGTGGTGCCCTCCTGCTCGCGACCCTTCATGCCGGCGAGCCTGTCCAGCGCGAAGCGGGCGTCCTCCGGCAGCTGCGAGGCGCGCAGGATCGGGCACGCGGGCAGCTGCTTGTGGAAGATGGCGCTGTACTCCTCGATGCTGTCCGCCTGGAAGAACACCACCAGGCCGCTGCAATCCGTGGTGAGCTGCTCAAAGCTGTGCGGCACCAGCGGGAAGGTGATGGCGATGTCGCCGCCGTTGAGGGTGTAGGGCTTGCCGTCGATGATCATGTCGCAGACGCCTGTATATAGATAGGAAAGTTCCAGCGTCTCGTGCACGTGCAGCGGGAACGGGGACTGCGTCATGTCGCCGACGAACAGGTTTCCCAGGTGCGTCTGGTAAAACGCCTTCATGTCGATCACCCCGTGGATGCAATTATTGTCCCTCCCATTATAACTAATGTCCCTTCGTTTGTTAAGACTGTCGTCCTAAAATAGCTGAAAAAGTCCTTAACTTTTCAGAAATTGTCCCTTCCTGGGCGCTTCTCTTCGATATTCGGCCGACCGGCCGCGCCGCATTTTAGCCTTGCCATTTGCCGGCTGTACAGGTATAATGAACAGGAAGGCGAAGCGCGCGCCGCTGGCGTCCGTCGCCCGATGAAACAGGAAAGGAAGTGGCCCGTGGCACAGCTGGTCAACGAGGTCCGCCGCGAACTGGCGGAGCGCATCCTTCCCTTCTGGAGGGGCCTGCGCGACGATGTGGGCGGGGGGTATATCGGCCGGGTGGACTTTGACCTGACCCGCCGCCCCGAGGCCGACAAGGGATGCATCCTCAACAGCCGCATCCTCTGGTTCTTCTCCGAGGCGTCCGTGACCCTCGGCGACGCGTCGCATCTGGGCGAGGCGAGGCACGCCTATGAGATGCTCCGGCGCATGACCGACGACGTCAACGGCGGCGTCTACTGGGCGCTGCGCGCGGACGGCAGCGTGGCCGACGGCACCAAGCACACCTACAACCAGGCCTTCGCCATCTACGCGCTGGCCGCCTGCTACCGCGCCACCGGCGATCGCGAGGCGCTGGAGCGCGCGCGGGCGCTGTTCGACGTGGTGGAGACGCGCTGCCGGGACGCCGGCGGCTACCTGGAGGCTTTCACCGTCGACTGGCGGCCCGGGAGCAACGAAAAGCTGAGCGAGAACGGCGTGATGGCGTCGCGCACGATGAACACGCTTTTGCACGTGCTGGAGGGCTACACCGGCCTGTACGAGGCCGAAGCGACGGACGCGGTGCGCGCGCGGCTGTACGACATCCTGGACACGCTCGAGAAGCGGATCTGGAACCCCGAAAAGCGCCGCCAGGAGGTGTTCTTCGACACGGACTACCGCAGCCTGATCGACCTGCACTCCTTCGGCCACGACATCGAGACCAGCTGGCTGGCGGATCATACCCTCGATGTTCTGGGCGACGCGACGCTGACGGCGCGGCTGCGGCCCATGCTGCTGGCGATGGCGGATGAGACCTGGAAGCGCGCCCTCACCGACAGCGGCTTTATGAACGAGTGCGAGCGGGGGAAGGTGGACGCGCGGCGCGTCTGGTGGGTGCAGGCGGAGGCGCTGGTCGGCTTCCTGAACGCCTGGGAGCGCACCGGCGAGGCGCGCTACGAGCGGGCCGTGCAGAGCCAGTGGCGCTACATCCGCGACGTTTTGATCGACCCGCGCCCCGGCTCGGAGTGGTACTGGTTCGTGAACGCGGACGGCACGCCCGGGGAGGAGCCCATCGTGGAGCCCTGGAAGTGCCCGTACCACAACGGCCGCATGGCGATGGAGGTCATCCGGAGGAAGCCTGACATTGAAGTTTAAACATACATCCCGATTATCAAGGAGGTTATACCGATGGCTGAGATCTTGCGAGAGGGGAACATCTGGCACCTGAGAAACGAATGGATCAGCTACGCGCTGTGCGAGATGCCCGGCGGGGTGCTGGCGCACCTGTACGCGGGGCCGCGGCTGGAAAAGCTGAACCCGGCGAGCCTGCTGCGCCGCGCCGGCGTGCAGATGGAGGGCTTCTCCGTCCAGGAGCTGGCGCTGGACCGCCTGCCCCAGGAGTATCCCTCGTTCGGGCTGGGCGACATGCGCGAGGGCGCGCTGACGGTCGTCGCCCCCGACGGCACCCGCGCCGTGGACCTGCGGCTGGAGGACGCCCGGGTCCTTCCCGAGAAGCCGGCGCTGGAGGGCCTGCCCGCCACGCGCGGCGAGGGCTGCGCCGCCGTGCAGTTCGTCCTGCGCGACGCGCATACGGGCCTCGAGGTGACGCTGAACTACGCGATCTACGACGACTGTCCCGCCGTGGTGCGCAGCGCGCTTCTGGCGAACCGCGGCGACGCGCCGCTGACCGTGGAGCGCGCGTACAGCCTGTGCCTGGACGTGCCCGACGCCGACTGGGACCTGATCACGCTCTCCGGAAGCTGGGCGCGCGAGCGCTCGATCCGCCGCCGGGCGCTGGTGCAGGGCTTCCAGGGCATCTCCAGCCAGCGCGGCGCCTCCAGCCTGCAGGCCTCGCCGTTCATGGCGCTGGCCCGCGGGGGAGCGGACGAGGATATGGGCGAAGTGATCGGCATGGCGCTGATCTACAGCGGCAACTTCATCGCCCAGGCCGAGGCCACCCACAACGGCGGCGCGCGGCTGCTGCTGGGCGTCAACGACCGCGACTTTACGTGGCGCCTCGACCCCGGCGAGTCCTTCCAGACCCCGGAGGCCGCGATGGTGCTCTCCGACGCGGGCCTCGGCGGCATGAGTCGCGGCTTCCACGCGCTGTGGGAGAAGCACCTGCTGCCCGCGCGCTGGGTGAACCGCGACCGGCCCGTGCTGCTGAACAGCTGGGAGGCCTCCTACTTCGACTTCGACGAGGACAAGCTGGCGGGCATCGCGCAGGCCGCCGCGGACGCGGGCGTGAGCCTGTTCGTGATGGACGACGGCTGGTTCGGCCACCGCGACGACGACACCACCTCGCTGGGCGACTGGCAGCCCGACGGGAAGAAGCTGCCGAGCGGCCTGAGGGCGCTGGGCGACCGCGTGCGCGCGATGGGCCTGCAATTCGGAATCTGGATGGAGCCGGAGATGGTCTCCCCGGACAGCGACCTGTTCCGCGCCCATCCCGACTGGTGCCTGCACATCCCCGGCCGCGAGGCCATCACGGCCCGCCACCAGCTGGTGCTGGACCTGGGCCGCGAGGACGTGCGCGAATTCGTGTACAAGTCCGTGGCGGACACGCTGCGCGAGAGCGGCGCTTCCTATTTGAAGTGGGACATGAACCGCAACTTCTCCAACATCGGCTCCGCCGCCCTGCCCGCCGAGCGCCAGGGCGAGGCCCCGCACCGCTACATCCTCGGCCTCTACGAGGTGATGGACAAGCTGACGGCCGACTTCCCGGACGTGCTGTTCGAGGGCTGCGCCTCCGGCGGCGGGCGCTTTGACGCCGGCATGCTGTACTACGTGCCGCAGTTCTGGTGCTCGGACGACACCGACGCGCTGTGCCGCTGCGAGATCCAGTACGGCACCACGCTGGTGTTCCCGCCCTCCACGATGGGCTGCCACGTCAGCGCCGTTCCGAACCACCAGACCGGGCGCACCGTGCCGCTGCAGACCCGCTTCGCCGTGGCGATGGGCGGCTGCTTCGGCTACGAGCTGGACCCGCGGAGCCTGACCGACGAGGAGCGCCGGACCCTGCGCGAGCAGACCGCCTTCGCCGAGCGCACGCAGGCGCTCAGGCTCTACGGCGCGTTCTACCGGCTGGCCTCGCCCTTTGAGGGCAACGAGACGGCCTGGATGAGCGTCTCGCCGGACAAGAATGAGGCGATCTTCACGTTCGTGC
>CACYET010000203.1 GCA_902773515.1 uncultured Eubacteriales bacterium
TGCTATCCCTGTTCCCTGTTCCCTGTTCCCTGTTCCCTACTCCCTATTCCCTAATCCCTCTCTCTGCATCAATATACATAAATTCTGCATAACGTCCCCGAAAATTAACCCATTTAACGTATATCAGGGCTTGACAGTGTATATTTTTGGTATATAATAGACGCATCAAACGAAATGAGCCGCGCACCGCGGCGACAAGGAGCGTTCAACATGAAGAAGAAGACGAATAAAGAGTTCAAGAAGATCGTGCTGGCCTACTCCGGCGGGCTGGACACCTCCATCATCATCCCCTGGCTGAAGGAAAACTATCCCGGCTGCGAGGTCATTGCGGTGTCCGGCAACGTCGGGCAGGTGGGCGAGCTGGACGGCCTGGAGGAGAAGGCCCTCAAGACCGGCGCGAGCAAGCTGTACGTGGAAGACCTGAACAAGGAGTTCATTGAGGACGTCGTGATCCCGTCGATGCAGATGGGCGCGAAGTACGAAAACACCTATTTGCTGGGCACCAGCTTCGCGCGGCCGATCATCGCCAAGCGGCTGGTGGAGATCGCGAAGAAGGAGGGCGCGGACGCTATCTGCCACGGCTGCACCGGCAAGGGCAACGATCAGGTGCGCTTTGAGCTGGCCATCAAGGCCTTCGCGCCGGACATGCCCGTGATCGCCCCCTGGCGGATCTGGGACATCAAGGGCCGCGACGAGGAGATCGACTACGCCGAGGCGCACAACATCCCGCTGAAGATCAGCCGCGAGACCAACTACTCCAAGGACAAGAACATGTGGCACCTGAGCCACGAGGGCCTGGAGCTGGAGGACCCCGCGAACGAGCCGAAGTACGCCGGCAACATGGAGATGGGCGTGACTCCCGAGGAGGCCCCCGACGAGGCCGAGTACGTGACCATCGACTTTGAAAAGGGCTGGCCCGTGGCCGTGAACGGCGAGAAGATGGACGCGGTGGACCTGGTCTGGAAGCTGAACGAGCTGGGCGGCAAGCACGGCATCGGCATCATCGACATCGTGGAGAACCGGCTGGTGGGCATCAAGTGCAGGGGCATCTACGAGACTCCCGGCGGAACCATCCTCTACGCCGCGCACGAAAAGCTGGAGCAGCTCTGCCTGGACAAAGCCACCCAGCACTACAAGCAGCGCATGGCGCTGGAGTACGCCGACCTGGTGTACAACGGCCAGTGGTTCAGCCCGCTGCGCGAGGCCATGACGGCGTTCTGCGAGAAGACCCAGCAGACCGTGACCGGCAGCGTGAAGCTGAAGCTCTACAAGGGCAACATCATCGGCGCGGGCATGACCAGCCCCTACAGCCTCTACGACCCGGAAATCGCCACCTTCGACGAGGACAACGTGTACGACCAGACCTGGGCCGACGGCTTCATCACCCTCTACGGCCTGCCCACGGCGGTGTTCGCGAAGATGAAGGCGAAGAACGGGATTTGAGAGTTCAGAGTTAAGAGTTGAGCGTTTAGATTGGAGACCAGATTGCCGCGTCGCATCCTGTCGGATGCTCCTCGCAATGACGTACTGTGTAACGTACAATAAAGCGCATCCAAAGTACGTCATTGCGAGGAGCGAAGCGACGTGGCAATCTGGTCTTCTCGACATCCTGCTTTGGCTGTCGCACCGCAGTAGGGGCGGCGTTGCGCCGCCCGCAAGGGCGAAACAACCCGAACATAACAGCATCTCCCTTGTTACGCCTTTTTTTCCAGATATAATATCGGGGATGAATCCAAAGTGTTTTTTCGCGGTGCATACCCCGCCCGCGCGCCATCCACGGGAGGTTTCAGTATGACAGCATCGTCTGTTTTCAATGACATGATCGCCACGCACTTCATCACGCTCCTGCTGATCGTGGTCTACGCCATCAAGCTGTCGGACCAGAAAAAGGCCAGGGACGCGGAGCTGCGCTACTTCTGGATGACCCTGATCTGCTGCCTGTTGCTGGTGCTGGAGGACGCATGCGAGGGTTTTTGTGCAACAGACCCCGCGCTGCGCCTGCCGCGCATCTTCTTCTCCATCGTCGGCTATACGCTGCGCCCCGTCGCCGCGATCGGGCTGCTGCTGGTGGTGTGCCCGCCGGAGCGGAGAAACTGGAAGCTCTGGATCCCGGCGGTCATCAACCTGGCCGTGTTCCTGACGGCCTTCTTCTCCCCCGTCGCGTTTTCCTTCGGCAGTGATTATGGCTTCGTGCGCGGGCCGCTGGGCTACAGCGTGTTCGTCGTCGGGCTGCTGTACATGATCCAGATCCTGTTCGCCACCTGGCGGCGCTTTTACGACCGAAAGAAGTCGGAGCGGTACCTGCTGATCATCTGCGCGGCATCCTGCATCGTGGCCTCGGTGATCGACGCGCTCAACGGCGGCTGCCACCTGAACGAGGCAATCATTATCAGCAGCGTGTTCTTCTACATCTTCCTGCGCTCGCACGACAACCGGCTCGACCCGTTGACCGGGCTGGAGAATCGCTTTTCCTTCTACGACGACATGGAGCACCACCAAAAGGCCGTCACCGCCGTCGCGTCGCTGGACATGAACGGCCTGAAGCACATCAACGACACGCGGGGCCACGCCGAGGGCGACCGAGCGCTGGCCGGGATCGGGCGCTGCCTGGCCCGGGTCAACAGCCGGGACACCATCGCCTATCGCATCGGCGGCGACGAATTTGCCATGCTCTTTCTGCGCCAGGACGAGGCGACCGTGAAGCAATCGATCGCGCGGGTCAAGCAGGACGTGGCCCATGCCGGATACAGCCTGTCGGCGGGCTACGCGATGCGCGAGGGCAATGAGCGCGTGGAGAACGCGCTGATCCGTTCCGACCGGAACATGTACAGCGACAAGGCCGACTACTACCGCCAGAGCGGCATGGATCGGCGCACCCACTGACGCGCGAACACATCCCAACGGGGACAAAGGAGCAAGATTATGAAGCTATGGGCGGGCCGCACGGGCGGCGACGTGGACGAGAGGCTTTCGGCCATCAACAACTCCATCGGCTTTGACAGCCGCATGGCGAAGCAGGATATCACCGGCTCCATCGCGCACGCGCGGATGCTGGGCCGGCAGGGCATCGTCGAGCCGGAGGACGCGGCGAAGATCGTCGAGGGCCTGCAGGGCATCCTCGCGGACCTGGAGAGCGGCGCGCTTCAGATCGACATGACCTGCGAGGACATCCACACCTTCGTGGAGGCCACGCTGACGGAGCGCATCGGCGACGCGGGCAAGCGCCTGCACACCGCGCGCAGCCGCAACGACCAGGTGGCGCTGGACATCCGCATGTACCTGGCGGACGCCATCGACCGCCTCGTCGATCTGGCGAAGGACCTGACCGGCGCGTTTTGCGACGTGGCGGCGCAGCACCTGGAGACGGTCATGCCCGGCTACACGCACCTGCAGCGCGCGCAGCCGATCACGCTGGCGCACTGGCTAATGGCCTACGCGCAGATGCTGCTGAGGGACATCGAGCGCCTTGCCGACTGCAAGAAGCGCACGCTGGTGCTGCCGCTGGGCAGCGGCGCGCTGGCGGGCACCACCTACCCGCTGGACCGCGAGTACGTGGCGCGGCAGCTGGGCTTTAACGGCATCAGCCTCAACAGCCTGGACGGCGTGTCCGACCGCGACTTCGCGCTGGAGCTGCTCGCGGACCTGTCGATCATGATGACGCACCTGTCGCGCTTTTCGGAGGAGATCTGCCTGTGGTGCAGCTGGGAGTTCAAATTCGTGACGCTGGCCGACCAGTTCTCCACCGGTTCGAGCATCATGCCGCAAAAGAAGAACCCGGACATCACCGAGCTGGTGCGCGGCAAGACCGGGCGGGTGTACGGCGATCTGATGACGCTGCTGACGGCCATGAAGGCGCTGCCGCTGGCCTACAACAAGGACATGCAGGAGGACAAGGAGGCGCTGTTTGACGCCATCGACACGGCCG
>CACYET010000204.1 GCA_902773515.1 uncultured Eubacteriales bacterium
GGCTCTCTTTTCTTGGTTTTGGGAAGGAGATTAGGGAGTAGGGAGTAGGCAGTAGGGAGTAGGAATAGTGGAGAGGGAGACCGAGCGCCCGGAAAACAGCCCAGTGGACTGTTTTTAGCGAGGTCGGTCCGGCAGGCCCTCGGCAATAGGAATAGTGAGGAGGGAACAGGGAACAGGAATAGTGGCTGCCGCAAAATCGTAGGGGCAGCGTTGCGCCGCCCCTACGGGAACAGGGAACGACCTCTCCCGCCTCACTTCGTTCGGCACCCTCCCCTGAAGGGGAGGGCAAGGCGGGCGCAGGGGCAGACTTTCCGCCGCATCGCCGCCCCTACAGAATACTTTTATACAAATACGAAGATTTCCCGGCCTGGGATCAGTGGGCCGGGAAATCGTGTTGATGTATGCGATATAAAAATGTGGATAAAATACCGGCCTCTTGCGCTTGAATCAGTGGCGCAAGGGGCCGGGCATTACCGCGCGGCAGCGAATGTCTGCAGGCTCAGCCTGCTCAGACGACGCCCTGCGCGTACATGGCGTTGGCGACCTTGAGGAAGCCCGCGATATTCGCGCCGGCCTCGAAGTTGCCCTCCATGCCGTACTCCTTCGCGGCGGACTCGATGCTGTGGTAGATGTTCACCATGATGCCCTTCAGCTTGGCGTCCACCTCCTCGGCGGTCCAGCTCAGGCGCTCGGAGTTCTGGCTCATCTCCAGCGCGGAGGTGGCCACGCCGCCGGCGTTCGCGGCCTTGGCGGGCCCGAAGAGCACGCCGTTCGCCTGCAGGTACTCGATGCCCTCGATGACGGTGGGCATGTTCGCGCCCTCGGACACGCAGTAGCAGCCGTTCGCCACCAGCGCCTTGCAGCTGTCGAGGCTGATCTCGTTCTGGGTGGCGCAGGGCAGCGCGATATCGCACTTGACGGTCCAGATGCCGGAGCAGCCCTCGTGGTACTCGGCGTTGGGATGCGTGTCGACGTACTCCTTGATGCGGCCGCGGCGGACCTCCTTGATCTGCTTGACGCAGGCCAGGTCGATGCCGTCCTTGTCGTAGACATAGCCGTTGGAATCGCTCATCGCGACGACCTTCGCGCCCAGCTGGGTGGCCTTTTCGTTGGCGTAGATGGCCACGTTGCCGGAGCCGGAGACGACGACCGTCTGGCCCTTGAAGGACTTGCCGGCGGCGTTGAGCATCTCCTCGGTGAAGTAGCACAGGCCGTAGCCGGTGGCCTGGGTGCGGATCAGGGAGCCGCCGTAAGAGAGGCCCTTGCCGGTCAGCACGCCCTCATACAGGCCGGTGATGCGCTTGTACTGGCCGTAGAGGTAGCCGATCTCGCGCGCGCCCACGCCGATGTCGCCGGCGGGCACGTCCACGTCCGCGCCGATGTACTTGTACAGCTCGGTCATGAAGCTCTGGCAGAAGCGCATCACTTCAAAATCGCTCTTGCCCTTGGGGTCGAAGTCGCTGCCGCCCTTGCCGCCGCCGATGGGCAGGCCGGTGAGGCTGTTCTTCAGCGTCTGCTCAAAGGCCAGGAACTTCACGGTGTCTTCCGTCACGGACGGATGCAGACGCAGACCGCCCTTGTAGGGGCCGATGGCGCTGTTGCCCTGCACGCGATAGCCGCGGTTCACGCGCACGTTGCCCGCGTCGTCGATCCACGGCACGCGGAACTTGATCACGCGCTCCTGCTCCACGAACAGCTCCAGCACGCCCGCCTTCACGTATTCCGGATGCTTCTCCACCACGGGCTCGATGCTCTCCAGCACGCTGCGCACGGTGATCAGGAATTGCTTGTCGTTCGGGTTGCGCGCCTCGACGCGGCCCATCAGGTCGATCAGGTATGCATTCTTCAATGCCATTGTGTCGTCCCCCTTAACGAAAGATATGAAGTTGTCCCCGGACCGGAAACCGCCCGCCCGGAAATCATGGACCTATTATAATGGTAAATCGCTAAATTTGCAAGATTATTCTCTGTTAAATTGCACGTTCAAATGGGACAATCCTGCGTCATTGCAGGATAAAAGCGCAAAAAAGGCGGATAAATGAATTTTTCCAATTCACAAAAATTCAACTTGCCTTTGCCAGAAGGGTGCGTTATACTTTATTATCATACTATTCTCAATCGGAAGAAGATCCTTCGACTGCGCTTCGCTCCGCTCAGGATGACAATGTTTCGCGGATGCCAATGTCATCCTGAGCGAAGCGTTGCCGTAGGCTTAGCGAAGCGTTGCCGTAGGCCTAGCGAAGCGTCAAGGATCTTTAAGTTCCGTTCAGAATAGTATACATCGGAGAAGGAGGCGCCCACATGAACCGCGTAACGATCCCGGACGGCTACCGGCCGCCGCTGAACACCTTTGACACCCAGCTGGCCATCGAGTTCATCAAGCACAATTTCCAGGTGGAGCTGACGCACGCGCTGAACCTGCGCCGGGTGTCCGCGCCGCTTTTCGTGCGCCGCGAATCCGGCCTGAACGACAACCTCAACGGCGTGGAGCGCCCCGTGCGCTTCGACGTGCCCGCCGTGGGCGCGGAGGGCGAGGTGGTGCACTCGCTGGCGAAGTGGAAGCGCCTGGCGCTGAAGCGCTACGACTTCCACGTGGGCCGCGGCCTCTACACCGACATGAACGCCATCCGCCGCGACGAGGAGCTGGACAACCTGCACTCCATCTACGTGGACCAGTGGGACTGGGAGAAGATCATCACCCGCGAAGACCGCAACCTGGACTATCTCAAGCGCACCGCCCAGGAGATCGTGCACTGCGTGGTGGACGTGTCCGAGCGCCTGCGCCGCGAGTTCCCCAGCATCCGCGTGAAGCTGAACCGCGGCATGTCCTGCATCACGGCGCAGGAGCTGGAGGACAAGTACCCGAACCTCACGCCCCGCGAGCGCGAGGACGCCTACCTGAAGGAGAAGGGCACCGCGCTGATCATGCAGATCGGCGGCAAGCTGAAGTCCGGCCAGCCGCACGACGGCCGCGCGCCCGACTACGACGACTGGGCCCTCAACGGCGACATCCTGTTCTGGAACGACGTGCTGGGCCGCGCGTTCGAGATCTCCAGCATGGGCATCCGCGTGGACGCCGAATCGCTGGACCGCCAGCTGACCCTCGCCGGCTGCGACGACCGCCGCGACCTGCCCTTTCACAAAATGCTCCTCAACGACGAGCTGCCCCTCACCATCGGCGGCGGCATCGGCCAGAGCCGCCTGTGCATGCTGATGATGGGCAACGCCCACATCGGCGAGGTCCAGAGCAGCATCTGGGACGAGGAGACGAAGCATGTCTGCGCCCAGAAGGGCATACTTTTGCTGTAGCCCCCAAAAGTCATTGCCCCTGTCCCCAAAATATCTAAATTATGTAAGAATAAACGCTTGACAACTGCAATATATTAAGTTATAATGTTGGTTGTGAATGAGAGTTGTTGGCAATTGACCGGCTGAAAACGCCCTATGGGGCGGATTCGACCCTCAATGTATGACAATAAAGGCCGGAAGTTCGTAACTTTATTGTAATACATTGCGATACATCAAGGGCCACGGCTTTTGATTCTGCATAGCGCAGAGCTTTCTGTGTGAGGTCATCTCGGCAGGGGCGCAACGGACGCTATGCGTTTGCTGTTCCGAGAACTCAATTCAGAAAGGGAGGAAGATCCATGAAGAGGAACAACAAGAAGGGCTTTACCCTCGCCGAACTGCTGATCGTCGTCGCGATCATCGCCGTGCTCGTCGCCATCGCCATCCCGGTGTTCACGAGCCAGTTGGAGAAGTCTAAGCAGGCAACCGATGCTGCTAATATCCGTGCAGCGTATGCTGATGCATCTGTTCAGGCTATCGATACCGGTGCTGATGCTACCGTTGAAACTGGTGCAACAATGAAGAGTGCCGCTTGGGATAAACTGACTGATG
>CACYET010000205.1 GCA_902773515.1 uncultured Eubacteriales bacterium
CGGCCTGCGCATGCTGGCGGAGTATGAGAGCGAATACCCCACCCATTGCGTGGGCGTGGCGCGCTTCGAGCAGGACTGCGGGGACTGGTGGGAGCACGCGAAGGCGGCGCTGTCGGGCGCCCTGGACTACGACCTCGCGCTGCGCCTGACGGAGCGGGCGGAGGTCGTCGCCCACGTGCCCAGCGCGCTGTACTTCCGGCGCGCGGGAGGCCGGGCGGAGGACGAGGCGGCGGCGCGGACGGCGCTGGAAAACCATTTGCGGCGCGTCTGCCTCGAGGGCGAGGTGGAGCCCTCCGGCGTTCCGGGGACCTGGCGCATCCGCTACCGGATCGCGGCGCGGGACCTGGTCTCCATCATCATCCCGAACAAGGACCACATCGACGACCTGAAGAAGTGCGTCGACTCCATCCTGGCAAAGACGACCTACCCGCGCTGGGAGATCGTCATCGTCGAGAACAACAGCACCGAGGAGCGCACGTTCCGCTACTACCGGGAACTGGAAAAGGATGAACGCATCCGCGTCGAGCGGTTTGAGGGCGCGTTCAACTACTCTGCCGTCAACAACTTCGGCGCGCGGCACGCGTCGGGCGAGTACCTGCTGCTGCTGAACAACGACACCGAGGTCATCACCCCGGACTGGATCGAGCAGATGCTGATGTACGCCCAGCGCGAGGACGTGGGCGCCGTCGGCGCGATGCTGTACTACCCGGACGACACCGTCCAGCACGCGGGCGTGATCATGGGCATCGGCGGCATCGGAGGGCACGTGCACCGCTACCTGCCCAGGGGCGACGGCGGCTACATGCACCGCGCCGCCGTGGTCCAGGATCTGACGATCGTCACCGCGGCCTGCGTGATGATCCCGCAGCGCGCCTGGCGCGCCGTGAACGGGCTGGACGAGAGCTTCCGGGTGGCGTTCAACGACGTGGACCTCTGCATGCGCATCCGCCAGGCCGGCTTTTTGATCGTGTGGACGCCCTACGCCGAGCTGTATCACTACGAATACAAGAGCCGCGGACACGACGACACGCGCGCCAAGCGCAGGATCTATTCCTGGGAGGTGCTTCACTTCCGGGAGAAGTGGGCGGAGACATTGGAGAAGGGCGACCCGTATTACAACCCCAACCTGACGATGGTCAGGGAGGATTATTCTGCGAGAGATACTGTGACAGAAGGAGAATAGCCATGAAGGGAATCGTACTCGCCGGCGGCGCCGGCACGCGGTTGTATCCGCTGACCATGGTCACGTCGAAGCAGCTTTTGCCGGTCTACGACAAGCCGATGATCTACTACCCGCTGTCCACGCTGATGCTGGCGGGCATCCGGGACATACTGATCATCTCCACGCCGGAGGACACGCCGCGCTTTGAGCACCTGCTGGGCGACGGCAGCCAGTTCGGCATCCAGCTGCAATACGTGGTGCAGCCCTCGCCGGACGGCCTGGCCCAGGCGTTCCTGCTGGGCGAGGAATTCATCGGCGACGACGCCTGCGCGATGGTGCTGGGCGACAACATCTTCTACGGCAACGGCTTCAGCAAGATCCTGCGGGCCGCGACGGCAGACGCGGAGCAGAACGGCCGGGCGACGGTGTTCGGCTACTACGTCAACGACCCCGAGCGCTTCGGCATCGTGGAGTTCGACGAGAGCGGCAAGGTCATCTCCGTGGAGGAGAAGCCCGCCCAGCCCAAGAGCAACTACGCCATCACCGGCCTGTACTTCTACCCGAAGGGCGTCTCTGGCATGGCGCATCAGGTGAAGCCCAGCGCGCGCGGCGAGCTGGAGATCACCACGCTGAACGATATGTACCTGAAGAAGGACATGCTGGACGTGCAGCTCTTGGGCCGCGGCTTCGCATGGCTGGACACCGGCACGATGGACAGCCTCGTGGAGGCGGCGGACTTCGTGCGCATGATCGAGCAGCGCCAGAGCATCAAGATCAGCGCGCCGGAGGAGATCGCGTACAAGAACGGCTGGATTTCAAAGGAAAAGCTGCTGGAATCCGCCGCGCGCTACGGCAAGAGCCCCTACGGCAAGCATCTGAAGGCGGTCGCGGAAGGGAAGGTGCGCTACTGATGAAGAAGATCGAGACAAAACTGCCCGGCGTCTACATCATCGAGCCGCAGGTTTTCGGTGACAAGCGCGGCTATTTCATGGAGACCTGGTCCACCCGCAACTTTGAGGACATGGGCTTGAAGTACGATTTCGTGCAGGACAACCAGTCCTTCTCCGCCCAGAAGGGCATCCTGCGGGGCATCCACTTCCAGAACGCGCCGATGGCGCAGGCCAAGCTGGTGCGCGTCACGCGCGGCGCGGTGCTGGACGTGGCCGTGGACCTGCGCAAGGGAAGCCCGACCTACAAGCAGTGGGTGGGCGTGGAGCTGTCGGCCGAGAACAAGCGCATGCTGATGATCCCCCGAGGCTTCGGCCACGGCTTCAAGACGCTGACGGACGACGTGGAGTTCTGCTACAAGGTGGACAACCTGTACAGCAAGGCGTGCGATCGCGGCATCCGCTACAACGACCCGACGATCGGCGTGGACTGGGGAGAGGTGCAGCAGGAGCTGCTCTCGCAGAAGGACACCACCTCCCCGCTGCTGGACGACAGCGACTGCAACTTCGTCTACGGGGAGATCTGACCCGCCCGCGGGCGCTCGCCCCGCGACAAAAAACGGACCGACGGCGGTCCGAGCTGGAGATTAACGCATGATACAGGGGATTAAAACGGTCATTACGATGCTTGCCGATCTGTGGCGCAGCCGCGCGCTGATCGTCAGGCTATCCATCAACGACTTCAAGACGCGGTACGCGGCGTCCATCATGGGCGTCTTCTGGGCGTTCGTGCAGCCGGTGATCACCGTGCTGGTGTACTGGTTCGTGTTTGAGAAGGGCCTGCGGGCCGGGCGTCAGGCGATGGGCGGCGTGGAGGTGCCGTTCGTGCTGTTCCTGATCTCCGGCCTCGTTCCGTGGTTTTACTTCTCGGACGCCTGGCCGAACGGAACCGGCAGCCTGATCAGCTACAGCTACCTGGTCAAGAAGGTCGTGTTCAAGATCAGCATCCTGCCGATCGTGAAGGTCCTGGCCTCCATCTACGTGCACATATTCTTCGTGTTCGTCACGCTGATCATCTTCTGGGCCTACGGCTACGCGCCGGACCTGTATTCGCTGCAGATCTTCTACTATTCCTTCGCCATGTTTATCTTCGTGCTGGGGCTGAGCTACATCACCGCCTCCGTCGTCGGGTTCTTCCGCGACCTCTCGGAGATCATCAACATCCTGCTGCAGATCCTGGTGTGGGTGACGCCCATCATGTGGAACATCGAGACCACGCTGGGCGATGGAGCGCTGAAGACGATCCTGAAGCTGAACCCCATGTATTACATCGTGAACGGCTACAGGAACGCGCTGGTGAACAAGCACTGGTTCTGGGAGACCCCGAAGCAGATGATCTACTTCTGGGTGGTCGCGCTGGCCACGCTGGGCCTGGGGATGCTCGTTTTCAAGCGCCTGAAGAAGCACTTTGCAGATGTGTTGTAGGAGTGGACGATGAAAGACATTACGATTCGGGTGGATCACGTCAGCAAGGTCTACCGACTGTATGACAAGCCGCGGGACAGGATCAAGGAAGCCTTTTCGCTGTCCAGAAAGACGTATTACAAGGAGCACTACGCGCTGCAGGACGTCAGCTTTGAGGTCGGCCGCGGCGAGACGGTGGGCATCATCGGCACCAACGGCGCCGGCAAGAGCACGATCCTGAAGATCATCACCGGTGTGCTGAGCCAGACGACGGGAGACGTGGCCGTGAACGGGCGCATCTCCGCGCTGCTGGAGCTGGG
>CACYET010000206.1 GCA_902773515.1 uncultured Eubacteriales bacterium
CCTGTTTGCGCTGATCGTCAACAGCATCCCGGGCTTCATGAGCTGAAATTTCCATTCCTGTATTGCATGAGGTGACATGATATGAGAATCGTCGTCAAGGTCGGCACGTCCACCCTCGCGCACCCCACCGGGCGCATGAACATCCGCCGCGTGGAGGCGCTGTGCAAGGTGCTCAGCGACGTGAAGAACGCCGGGCACGAGGTGATCCTGGTGTCCTCCGGCGCCATCGGCATGGGAGTGGGCAAGCTCTCGCTCTCCCGGCGCCCCACAGACATCCCCACCAAGCAGGCGGCCGCCGCCGTGGGCCAGTGCGAGCTGATGTACACCTACGACCGGCTGTTCTCCGAGTACAACCACACCGTCGCCCAGCTGCTCGTGACGGGCAGCGACGTGGAGGACGAGGGACGGCGCGGCCACTTCCACAACACGCTCTACCGGCTGCTGGAGCTCGGCGCGCTGCCGATCATCAACGAGAACGACACCATCGCCACCGACGAGATCGTGATCGGCGACAACGACACGCTGTCGGCCATCGTGGCCGCCACCGTGGACGCCGACCTACTGATCCTGCTGACGGACATCGAGGGGCTCTACACCGCCGACCCGCGCGTCGACCCCGAGGCGCGGCTGATCTCCGTGGTGGAGGCCATCACGCCCGAGATCGAGGCTCTCGCCGGCGACCCCGGCTCGTCGCTGGGCACTGGCGGCATGGTCACCAAGCTGCGCGCCGCGCGCATCGCCGGCGAGCACGGCATCGACATGGTCATCGCCGCCGGCGCAAACCCCGACCTGATCTATGAGATCATCGAGGGCAAGCGCGTCGGAACGCGGTTTATTGGAAGAGTTGAGAGTTAAGAGTTTAGAGTGAAGTTCTGGTTGAAACCCTCCGGGTTTCTTGGATTCCACAGACGCACGCGCCACTATTCACTAAACTCTAAACTCTCCACTCTGAACTCTCGTTCCCCTTTTCCCTTTCACAAGGAGGTCAACGCTATGACGACATACGACATCCTCAACTCCGCCCGCGCGGCCTGGCCGTCGCTTCGGGGCGCGGACACCGAGAAGAAAAACTCGGCGCTGAACGCCATGGCAGACGCGCTGCTAGAGCGCACAGGCGCCATACTGGCCGCCAACGCCGAGGACATGGAGGCCGCGAAGGGCAAGATCAGCGAGGTGATGCTCGACCGCCTGAAGCTGACCGAGGCGCGCGTCGAGGGCATGGCGCAGGGCATCCGCGAGGTGGCGGCGCTGCCGGACCCCGTCGGCGCGGTCATCACCCGCGTCGAGCGCCCCAACGGCCTGATCATCGAGCGCACGCGCGTGCCGATGGGCGTCATCGCCATCATCTACGAGAGCCGCCCCAACGTCACCAGCGACGCCGCGGCGCTGACCGTCAAGGCCGGCAGCGCGTGCGTGCTGCGCGGCGGCAAGGAGGCGTTCCGCTCCGCGCGGGCCATCGTCGAGGCGCTGCGCGCGGGCCTGGACCGGGTCGGGCTCGATCCCGACCTCGTTCAGCTGGTGCGCGACACCACCCGCCAGAGCGCGAACGACCTGATGCAGGCCGTCGGCCTGGTGGACCTGCTGATCCCCCGCGGCGGCGCGGGGCTCATTCGCGCCGTGACGGAGAACGCGAAGGTGCCCTGCATCCAGACCGGCACCGGCATCTGCCACGTGTATGTGGACGCCGCCGCCGACCAGGCGATGGCGCTGGATATCATCGACAACGCCAAGACGAGCCGGCCCTCGGTGTGCAACGCCGAGGAGGTGCTGCTCGTGCACCGCGATATCGCCGCCGAATTCCTGCCGAAGCTGAAGGCGCGCCTCGTGGACGACCGCGCCGCGAAGGGGCTCGTCCCCGTGGAGCTTCGGCTGGACGCGGAGGCCGCGGCCCTCATCCCCGGCACGCCCGCCGGTGAAAGGGACTTCGACACCGAGTTTCTGGATTACATCCTCGCCGTCGGCGTCGTGGGCGGCGCGGACGAGGCCATGTCCCACATCGCGGCCCACTCCACCGGCCACAGCGAGGCCGTCGTGTCCCGCGACCCGGCGGTGCTGGACGCCTTCGCCCGCGGCGTGGACAGCGCAGCGGTGTACCTGAACTGCTCCACGCGCTTCACCGACGGCGGCGAGTTCGGCCTCGGCTGCGAAATGGGCATCTCTACCCAAAAGCTGCACGCCCGCGGCCCCATGGGGCTGGAGGAATTGACAACCTATAAATACATCGTCCGGGGCAACGGGCAGGTCAGATAAAAAGAGAGTTTAGAGATAAGAGTTTAGAGTTCAGATTGGTTTGCCAAGGAGACGTCGTTCCCCGGCATTCCCAGCTAAACTCTAAACTCTCAACTCTCAACTCTGAAAAGAGCCGCTTCCGAAGAAGCGGCTCTTTTTATCTTATTTACCCTTGAAGAAGTCGGCGATCTTGCCGAACAGGCCCTTCGTGCCCTCGACGATCTTCTCGTCCACGTCGGTCTTGTCCAGCGCTTCCTTCACCTTGCCGGGAACGCTCTTCACGCCCTCGACGATCTTCTCGTCGATGTCGGTCTTGTCCAGGACTTCCTTCACCTTGCCGGGAACGCCCTTGACGCCCTCGACGCTCTTCTCATCGATGTCGGTCTTGTCCAGCACGCCCTGCGCCTTCTCCTTCAGGCCCTTCGCGGCGTCCACGATCTTCTCGTCGATGTCCGTCTTGTCCAGGATGCCCTGCGCCTTCTCCTTCAGGCCCTTCGCGGCGTCCACGATCTTCTCGTCGATGTCCGTCTTGTCCAAGAGCTCCTGCACCTTGCCGGGCGCCTTCTGGACCTCGTCGGCGGCGCTGTCGGCGACGTCCGCCACCTTCTGGGCCACGGCCTCGACCTTCTCCTGGACCTCCTCGGCCTTGTCCTGCACGGTCTGGGCCGCCTCGGTCACGGCGTTCGCGGCCTCGTCCTTGACCTCCTCGACCTTCTCTTCGGCGTTCTCAACGATCTTGTTCAGCTCATCGCTCATCTTTTCCGCGCTCCTTTCAGCCTGCGGCGCGGCTGATGTCGCGCCGAACTGTTAATATTATATAAAACCACACCCCTCCTGTCAAGTTCTATTCCCCCCACAACACCCCCATTCCTAATTCCTCATTCCCTGTTCCCTGTTCCCTGTTCCCTATTCCCTGTTCCCTGTTCCCTATTCCCTACTCCCTCTCCCCTACTCCCTACTGCCTACTCCCTACTCCCTACTGCCTACTCCCTACTCCCTAATCTCTTGCTAAAATTGCGTGAATCACACACCCATAATTGACATTCGCCGCGCCCGGGAGTACAATACCTGTCGAGTAAAAGCGATCTTTAATTCGGTACGGGATGCCGGCAAGATGCAGCATATTCCAGTAGGCGACGCCGCATGCGGTGCGCCGGACTGTGTCTGTCCTGCCGGCGGGCAGGCTTTTTTGATGCCCGCATTCCCATGATTGGGATAACGGAGCGTTTCCCAATCGTACCGAGGAACGGAGGCGGCCCTTGCAGCGAACGATCAGCGGCGTCATGGCCCTCGTCGGCGGGCGATTCACCCCGTCGGACATACGCGTCGAAGGCGGGAAGATTGTTTCCGTATCCCCCGCGAAGGCCCCCGTCTCCGACAGCTGTCTCTATTGTATGCCCGGTTTCACAGATGTGCACGTCCATCTGCGCGAGCCGGGCTTTTCCTATAAGGAGACCGTCGCCACCGGCACCCGCGCGGCGGCCCGCGGCGGCTACACGCGCGTGTGCGCCATGCCGAACGTCAACCCCGTGCCGGACAGCGCGGCGCACCTGAGGCAACAGCTGGACATCATCGCGCGCGACGCCGCGATCGACGTTCGG
>CACYET010000207.1 GCA_902773515.1 uncultured Eubacteriales bacterium
GATGTGATGGCGAAGTATGAGTTCGCGCTGTTCGACCTGCACCACAAGGCCTACGCGCGCTCGGGAGAGCGCCTGGCGTTCCTGCGCGACAACCTGGAGCCGGACCTGCGCGCGGCCTGCGCGGGCGGCGAGGCGGCCTTCGCCTACCGCGACCGCCAGCCCGGCCTGACGCTGGACTACGAGCTGGCCGACGCCGTGTACCCGAACCTGTACCAGACGATGGACTCCGTGGTGAACCTGAACGTGCACACCGACTGGGGCGCGCGGGACATCCTCGTCACGGCGGAGATCGTGGGCTTCTCGCAGGAGTACCGCCAGATGCTGACCGTGGACACCGAGTTCACGCGCCTGACCATCAAGCCGCCGGTGCTGGCCGAGATGCCCAGCCTGTTCAACACCCGCGATACCCAGCTGGCCTTCTCCGTCACCGACGTCAAGACGGGCGAGCTGCTGGCGCAGGAGAGCAAGACGCTGATGCTGCACAGCCTGTACGACTATGACTGCATCGACAACGAGTTCGGCACCGTGCTGTACTACGAGTTCCTCTCGTGGCTGACGCCGGAGTCGGAGGGCATCCTGAAGGTGCGCCGCGAGGCCATCCGCTGGCTGGAGGAGAACACGGACATGAACACGCTGGCGGGCTACCAGAACGTGCTGGGGATGCCGGACGACAAGGTCTCCCAGAACACCTGCCTGCAGGCCGTGGGCCTTCAGGCCGCCATCAGCAAGCTGGGCGTGCGCTACAACTGGGGCGCGTTCTCGCTCAACTCGTTCCAGCGCATACTGATGCCGGACGCTGTGATCGACAGCGAGTCGGGCATCTGCATCGAGACCTCGATCCTGCTGGCCAGCGCGCTGAAATCCGCGATGATGCACCCGCTGATCCTGCTCACGCCCGGCCACGCCCGCGTGATCCTGGAGACGTGGCGCGACTCCCACGAGTACTTCCTGCTGGAGACCACGTCGCTGCCCTTCTCGGGCGCGGAGGACGAGTGGGACGGCTACATCACCTACATGACCCAGGAGGAGTGGACGCGGTTCCTGCAGAAGAACGTCGACCTCGGCGAGGCATATGTGGTGGACTGCGACCTGCTGGAGTCGTTCGGGTATCAGGCGATGTATTGAGGACCAACAGAAAACGGTAAGTGATACTGAAAGGACCAGATTGCCACGTCGGTCAGGGCTGCGTCATCTGGCGATGACGCGCCCTTCCCTCCTCGCAATGACGGTGTACGATGGGATATCCGCATGCGTCATTGCGAGGAGGCCCCGGGGATGGAAAGCCATGCGCTTTCATCCCCGGGGCCGACGTGGCAATCTGGTTTCTTTTCTCCTCACTCCACGATCGGCAGGGCCATGTGCTCGATCGCGCGGCGCAGCTGCGGGTGCCGCACGACGAAGTGGATCGCCGGGGACTTCTGCTTGCTCAGCAGCACCCACTCGCCCTCGCGCGACAGGATTTGCAGGTTGCGGAAGGCGCGCTGCTGGCTGAGCTCCACGGTGTAGTTCTCTTCGGCGTCGGCCCGGGCCAGCGTGGCCTCGAGGTGGGCGCGATACTCCTCGTAGGTGTAGGGCAGGTCGCGCTCGCAGAAGGACCCCGCCAGCGCCAGCAGAGCCGGGTGCGCCCCGAATTCCGCCGCGTCCAGCAGGTGGATCTCGTCCCGCACCGGCACGCGGGCCACGAGCGCGTCAAAGCGCGCCCTCTCCCGCGCCGCGTACGCGCGCAGCTGTTCGTCCTCGTCCTCGGGCACCCCGGCGCGGGCCAGGATGCCCTCGAGCATCGCCGGGGGCAGCGTGTACAGCGGCGGGGCGGTCAGGATGCCGCGCAGCGGGGCGTCGCCCTCGGCCTCGGCGGCCAGGAAGGCCTCAAACGCCTCGCGGGCGTCCTCGCGGTAGATCTCCATCACCGGCTGGGCCTTTTTCAGCAGACGCCGGCCGCGCTGGCGGCAGTAGGCCACCTCGTCGCGCCTGCCGGAGAGGATGCAGCGGCCCTCCTCGTCGCAGCCGTCGATGCACTCTCCCAGCAGCGCCGCCGCGCCGGACACGTAGGTCAGGTGGCAGTAGACGCCGTTTTGCGGGCTGCGCAGCGCCCAGGGGGAGATCTGCCCGGTCATGTAGAGGGGGATCCAGCCCTCCAGCCCCAGCATCATCTCGTTGAAGGGCCGGTTCAGGTCGTGGATGATCGTGAGCCGAAGCCCCTTTTTCAGCATCATCGCCAATCCCAGCATCCACTTCTTGCCGAACTCCAGGTCCGCGGCCAGCTTTTCCATGGGCATGTCGCTGCACATGAACACGTCCTCGTCCGTGCGCGCGAGCACCGTGGCCTTCATGAAGTCCAGCTCCGCCGACTTGCGGCCCTCCAGCCCGTAGTAGGTCTTGCCGCGCACCGGCGCGAAGGGGAGGGACGGCACCTTCAACTCGTCGAACCGGATGGAGCGGATGTACTGGCCGAGGTCAAATTCGTCCAGCTTCTTTAAAAACCCGGCGGCCAGCGGCGGGCGCTTCGGCGCGGGCCGCAGCAGCCAGCGCTTGATGGCCTCGCGTCGGGCGCGGGGGGCGGAGAGCGCGTCGGGCCCGGCGCCGACCAGCTTCGCCAGGTCGCCCAGGCGCTCGGGCGAATCGCAGCGGCGCGCCAGGAACGCGCTCAGCTTATCCGCGAAGGCCTGCTTGTCCGCGGGGTGGCGCGCGCCGGTGCGGATGCGGGAGATGTAGGAGGCGTCGTAGTTCAGCGCCCGCGCCACCTCGCCGGACGTGACGCCCAGCGCGTCGATCAGCGCGTTCAGGTTGTCCGCCAGCGCGCCATCGTCGGGGGCGGGGCGGTCGAGCGTGTCCTCCAGCGCCGCGCGCGCCTCCCAGCGGCTTGGAGCGTCCAGCCCCGCGCCGTCGGCCAGCGCCGCCAGCGCCGCGGCCAGCGCGTCCAGCTGGGGGCTGTCCGCGGAGGGCACCCGCTCGCCGGAGCGGTAGCGGCTGATCACCGCGGGGGACAGGCCGGAGGCGTCCGCCAGCTGGCGCGCGCTGCAGCCAATCGCATCGATGTAGGCGTTGAGCTGTTCCCTGAAGGTCATGGCTTCCTCCTGAGCCGGCCCAAAAATCACCGGGATTGTCATTGACAGACCTGGCAACAATCTGGCGCTGAACCGGTTCAAACGTTATGATATTATTATAGAAAAACAATTACTCTTAACATGATAACACAGGAATTACACAAACGCAACTCTTTTCCCGAAAATTGGGAACCAACCCGGGCACCGACGCGTCCAAAGCGCGACAATCAAAACACGGGAGGACAAAACCATGAAGAGAACGATTTGCGTGTGCCTGATACTGGCGCTGCTGTTGGGCGGGCTGTCGCTGACGGCGGCCTTCGCCGAGAATGACGGTACCCGCGTGGTGCTGATCAAGTGCGAGCAGCAGGATTTCTCCACCGCCTGCCTCGAGGGGCTGACCTGGGAGTGGCACGACGATCTGGGCGTGCAGATCTATACCCAGGAGGCGGGCTACAACCCCTACATGCTGATCTACTGGAACAACACCGGTGAGAAGTTCGACGCGAAGAAGTATGTGGACGAGGTGTTCACGCCCGAGATGCAGCAGAAGTACGGTGAGCGCCTTCTGGAGATCGAGCCGTACAAGACCTATACCGTGCAGGGCGTGGAGATGCCGGGCATCAAGTACCGCTATGTGACCGGCAACGGCAGCGAGGGCATCCTGTTCAGGCTGTTTGACCTGCGCTGGGGCGGCAACGTGTGCTACACGCTGCGCTACTACCCCGACGACCCGGACGACACGCTGAACGCGCTGGCCATCGCGGTGCACTTCTTCGAAGCTCCGCGCCCGCGGGCATGGGGAACTACAACGTCAGCGCCGCGCCGTCCATCGTGCCCGCCACCACCTCCTATTCCTGCGCGGAGTTCACCGCCACGCTGCCCAACGGCTGGATGGTGACGACCGGCGGCTTCCTGGAGACCTTCTCCATCAAGTGCTACGACCCCGATTGCCCCGAGCGCTGCCTGTTCCTGATCAGCGAGATGGCCCCGCTGCTGAAGAGCCAGGCGGCCCGGGAGATCTACCAGCAGACAAAGCCCGGCTCGCTGAACCCGCTGGCCTCGATGATCTACTACGCGCCGGTGCTGCCGAAGCCCACGATCAAGAGCCTGCTGGAGAACTTTGACGACGTGCTGACGAGCCTGACCGAGCATCCCAGCCCGGCGGTCGAGGCGATCCCGGTGAGCGTGTTCCCGGGCATCCACCAGGCCAACGTGCTGGAGAGTACCACCTCGCCGATGCTCGCGCAGATGCAGGGCGAGCTCAGCGGCGGCCTGTACATGTCGGCCTTCCGCGACATCTCCATCAACCGCTTCACGTTCCTGTCCGACAGCGGCACGGCCTGCGAGGGCATTGCGGGCGGCGCGGTGCTGGAGGGCTACGATCCCAACGGCACGCTCACGAGCGTCGACCTCTGGTTCCACAGCGTGCACTGCTTCATGGGCGTCACCGCGCCGGTGGGCGAGCTGCAGGAGCTTGCGCCCACGCTGCTGGAGTGCCTCACCTCCTTCCGCTACACCGACAGCTACATCCAGACGGCGCTGAGCCAGGGCTTGTATATGCCCAGCGCGCAGGACATGTCGAACACCCGCTCCAGCTACACCGACGCCTGGGAGGACCGCGAACGCACCTACGACATGCTCTCGCAGGAGTACAGCGACGCCACGCTGGGCTACGACCGCCTCTACGACAGCGAGACCGGCGAGATCTACCGCGCCGAGACCGGCTTCTGGGACGAGTACGACCTGCACCGCTACGAGTATCAGAACCCGAATCTGCAGATCATCGACGACAGCACCCGAGACTACTACCTGCGGAGCGTGGACTACACCATCACCCGCTGACGATGCCCCAGGGAGGGATTGAACATGCGCAGATGCCTGGCGACATGGATGGCGCTTGTGCTCGCCGCGCTGGCGACGCTGGCGGCGCCGGCGGCCGGCGCGGCGGCCGAGGATGGCAACACCCGCGCGGCGCTGATCAAGTGCGAGCAGCAGGACTTCTCCACCGCCTGCCCCGAGGGGCTGACCTGGGAGTGGGTGGACAACCAGGGCGTGCGGATCTTCACGCAGGAGCCCGGCTACAACCCCTACATGCTGATCTACTGGAACGACACCGGTGAGAAGTTCGATGCGAAGAAGTACCTGGACGAGGTGTTCACGCCCGAGCTGGAGGAGAAGTACGGCGAGCGCCTTCTGGAGGTCGGGCCGTACACGGTCTACACCGTGCAGGGCGTGGAGATGCCGGGCATCAAGTACCGCTACCTGACCAAAAACGGCAACGAGGGCATCCTGTTCCGGCTGTTCGACCTGCGCTGGGGCGGCAACGTGTGCTACACGCTGCGCTACTACCCCGACGACCCGGACGACACGCTGAACGCGCTGGCCATCGCGGTGCACTTCTTC
>CACYET010000208.1 GCA_902773515.1 uncultured Eubacteriales bacterium
CGCAGGGCCGCGCGGGCGGGGCAGTCGCCGCCGACGGCCCACACCCGGGCGGGGACGGGCGCGGACAGGGGCTTGAGCTCGGACAGCAGCGCCTTCAACTGCGCGCCCGCGAGCGCTTGCCGCTCGTCGTTTGCCGAGGCCAGCAGGAACACCGCGGCGAACACGGGGGAGAGGTTGAGCCGCCGCCCGGCCAGCGCCGGGATGACGGCCAGCGCAACGAGCAGCAGCGCCGTGACCCGACCCAGCCAGACGCCGACCTCCACCGCGCGGGCGCGCCCGAGCTTTCCCTGCAGCAGCGCGTAGAGCATCCGCCCGCCGTCCAGCGGCAGCGCCGGGAGCAGGTTGAACAGCCCGAGCATCAAATTGGTGCGCACCAGCGCAAGCGCGAGGACAGGGGAGATCAGCCGCCAGTGGGCCAGCGCCGCCGAGGTCGTGAGCGCGACGAGGCTGCCGACGGGGCCCGCCGCCGCGACGGCCAGCAGCTTCGCCGGGGCCAGCGCGTAGGGGTTTTCCAGCGAGATGGCCCCGCCGAAGGGCATCAGCTTCAGCTGCGACACGCCCACGCCCAGCGCCTTTGCCGCCAGCAGGTGGGCCGCTTCGTGGGCCGCGAGGCCTATGAGCAGCGCCGCCACCTCCTCGTGCGCGCCCAGAAACAGCGCCGCCGCGGGCATCAGCAGCGCCAGCGGGTGCGCCCGTAAACGCGTACGGCCGACCGACAGCGCCACTACAGCGCCAGCCTTTCCGACGGGTCGATCGACTCCCCGCCGCTGCGCAGCTCGAAGTAGAGCCCCTCGTCGCTCGTGCCCAGCGCGTCGCCGCGGTTCACCGCGTCGCCCTGCGCGACGGACACCTCCGCGAGGTTCGCGTACACGCTCTCCAGGCCCTCGCCGTGGTCCACCAGCACGCCGAACAGCCCGCCGGAGAGGGGACTGACGGCCGTGACCGTGCCCGCGCCGGCGCTGCGCACCGCCGCGTTTTCGCCGTCGAACAGCGTCCAGGGCTGCAGCGCGCTCCAGGCGTGCGCGATCGCGCCGTCCGTGGGCCGCGACATCTGCCCGCCGCCGGACACGTTCAGAAACACCAGCGCCGACTCCGGCATCAGGTTGCGCACGAAGGTCAGCTCGCCCAGCGAGTCGTCCAGGTCGATGCGCATGGTCAGCGCCTGCTGGATGCCCTCGCGGGCCTTCTGCGCCCACGGCTGGCGCACGTTCCCCAGCGCCAGCACGCCCAGCAGCACCGCGCACGCGATGGCGCTGTTGCGCAGGAGCCGTTCGGAAAACGTCGCGCGGGGGTGCGAGGCGCGGGGCTGTCGGACCTTTTTGCCGGGATGGCGCCACACCCGCAACGCCTCCCGGCCCTCCTTCTTTCCCCGCTTTCGGATCTCTGCCGGCGCCGCCTTTCCCTCCGGCGGCATCTGCGTGTGAATGGTCAGCGTGCTGTTTTCAGACATGAAAATCCCTCCCGTCGTTCAAGCGTATGCGGGAGGGGGAAAGAATAGAGTTCAGAGTTTAGAGTTGAGAGTTTAGAGTTGAGAGTTTAGAGTTGAGAATGCCGCTTTTTTTGCGTAGGGGCGGCGTTGCGCCGCCCGCCCGTGCGAGGAGTGAGGAGTGGATAGCGGCTGCCGTTCGGCTACCTTTCTCTAAACTCTGAAATCTCAACTCTAAACTCTCTTGAGTTCCACGACCTTCTCGGTGCCGGTCTTCTGGCGCTGCTCGTGCTGGCGCGAGCGCATCACCACGTTCATCACCAGGCCGATGCCCATCATGTTGGTGAGCATGTTGCTGCCGCCGTAGCTGACGAACGGCAGGGGGATGCCCGTGACCGGCAAAAGCCCGATCACCATGCCGATGTTCTCCACCACGTGGAACAGCAGCATAGCCATCACGCCCACGATGACGTAGGAGCCGTAGGGATCCTTCGTGCGCATCGCCAGCACGATCAGCCGCGCGATCAGCAGGATGTAGGCCAGGATCAGGGACGCGCCGCCCACCAGACCGAACGACTCGCACACGATGGCGAATATGAAGTCGGTGTGGTCGTCGGAGATGTAGCCCAGCGAGGCGAAGCTGCCGGGCGAGACGATGCCCTTGCCCAGTATGCCGCCCGAGCCGATGGCGATCTGGCCGTTGATCACCTGCCGGGCCTCGTCGGGGTAGGCCTCCGGGTCCAGCCACATCAGTATGCGCGTGAAGCGGAAGTTGTCCGAACCGGAGTTGTTCATGAAGTACCACAGCGGGATCAGCAGCAGCACCATCACGCCGATCACGCCCCAGATCAGCTTGCTGCTGGTGCCGGACACGAACACCATCACGCTGAACACCGCCAGGTACACCAGCGCCGTGCCCACGTCCGGCTGGGCCACGATCAGCACCATCGGGATGCCCACGTAGATGGCCAGCGGGATCACGTCGTGGATCGACATGATGGGCTTCACGCGCACGCAGAAAGCCTTGGCCAGCGCGATGATGATGGCGATCTTGCACATCTCCGACGGTTGGAAGCCGCGGTCGCTGCCCCAGTTGAAGAAGGCGGTCATGCCGCCGCGGCCCGCCTGCGCCAGCAGCAGCGTCAGCGACAGCAGTATGATCTGCGCGGCGTAGATGGTATTGGCGTAGCGCTCGTAGAGCTGGTAGGGGAAGAATATGATGAAGGCCATGGCCACCAGGCCTGCGCCGATCCAGATCAGCTGCAGGCGGGAGTAGGTGACGGGCTGGGTGGCCAGCATGTCGATGACGTTCGCGGGCGTCTCCGTGACCTGCGTGGACGTGGCCGAGAAGATGCACACGACGCCGAACAGCGAAATGACGAGCACGATGATCAACAGGGGCCAGTCAAAATACTTCATCAGGCTCCTGTCGAAGCGGTTGTCCTTGATGTACTTGAAAAACGCTCTGATTCTGGAAAGCATGGTTTCCGTCCTTTTTTGGGAGTGTGTGCCACATTGTGTAGGGGCGCCGATGCGGCGCCCGCCCCGAATGACGGCGCAATGTGCAAGGCGGGCGGCGCATCGCCGCCCCTACAGAAGCCTGATTCCGCCATCGAGAACTCCGTCGGCACGGTGAAGCTCTCGCTGTGCTGGAGGGAGTCCAGGTAGTATTCGATCACGGGCTTGATGGCGTAGGCGGAGTACGCGCCGGCGTAGCCGTTCTGCACGTAGCAGACCACCACGATCTTCGGGCTGTCCGCCGGGGCGTAGGCGACCATCCAGCTGTTGTTCTCCACGTCCAGCTCCGTGCGCTGCGAGGTTCCGGTCTTGGCGGCGATCTTGTACTTGCTGTTCTTGAAGTACTTGGCCGCTGTGCCGCCGGCCACTTCGTCGGTAACGTCCTCCATGCCCGCGCGGATGGTGGCGAAGTAGAGGGGGTCGCTGTTGATCCGGTTGGCGATGATCGGCTGCTTCTCCAGCACCACGGCCCCGTCCGGCGCGATGATCTTGTCCACGATCTGCGCGTCGTACACGGTGCCGCCGTTGACGATGGCGCTGACGTAGCGCGCGACGGCCACGGGCGTCACCTGCGTGATGGACTGGCCGATGGCGCACATGATGGTCTCGTTCGGCGTCCAGTAGATGTCGGCGAGGTAGGTAACGAACGTGTTGACCATGTAGTGGCTGGAGATGTAGTCGCGCGGCAGGCCGATGTCGTACTGCAATATCTCGCGGATGGGCTGGTACCACTGCTCCTTGCTGTTGTAGCTGACGGCGATCTTCATCAGGTCGTTCAGCGCCTTTTCCAGCACCTCCGAGGACACGTTCATCTTGCGCTCCTCGATGATCTGCTCCAGCGTGGTCTTCATGGCCG
>CACYET010000209.1 GCA_902773515.1 uncultured Eubacteriales bacterium
TGCACCATTAGCTCAGTTGGTAGAGCACCTGACTCTTAATCAGGGTGTCCAGGGTTCGAGCCCCTGATGGTGTACCAAAGCCACCCCATAGGGGTGGCTCTTTTTTGCGAAAAGATCCTTCGCTCTGCTCAGGATGACAGGTTGGCAGTTGCCGTGGCGTTGTCATCCTGAGCGCAGCGAAGGATCTTTATCGTGAACCGATCAAAACCGCATTCATTCCCACGTCAATCCGCTTGCTCCGCCGGCGCGATCCGCCGGATATCCCGAAACGGGATGATCCTGTCGGCGATCAGAAGCACGCGCCGCACCGGATCGACCTTGTGCACGACGCCGGTCACCGCGTGGTACAGCCCGTCCCGGCCGCAGGCCTCGTGGTGGGGGTCGGCGCAGGCCACGAAGTACTCCACGCGGGCCTCTACGCGGTTGCGCCGCGCCAGCGCGCCCGTGCGCGTGGCCAGGCAGAGCCCGTTCAGCGCCCGATCCAGCGCGCGGACCTCGTCCGCGTCCGGGATGTGGCGGGGGACGTAGGGGACCTCCTTCGAGCGCACGGCCGATCCGAAGCCGGTGAGCGCGGCGAACGGCGCGAACACCTTGGCCCGGTTCAGCCGCGGCATCTTCGGGTGGCGGCGGCTGAACACGTCGCCGTCGTGGACCGGCCGCTGCATGTCGAGTATGTCGCCGTAGGCGTTGTCCATGATGACACCTCCCTGTATCGGTCACGCGCGGTGGCCGCCGATCTGCGTGTTGCGCTCCCGCGCCGTGGCTCCCTCCAGGTAGTCCATGCCCTTGAGGATGGCGTTGCCGCCGTACTTCTTGCGGATGCCCAGCACCGCCCGCTGCACCCTTTCCTCGCTCTCCAGCGCCGCGTAGTCGGTGAACATGTCCAGCTGGAGGCACTCGTTGTGCGTGTCGCAGGCGCAGACGCCCAGCCGCCGCACGTACAGACGGCAGTCCACCTGCCCGTCGAACGCCTGGACCAGCGCGCCGCGGATCGCCCGGGCGCTGGAGGTGCGCGCCCTCAGGCGCACCGTGCCGCCCACGTGCTTGGGGTGCGGCCGCCCGTAGTAGTCGATGGAAACCGGGCCGTCGTAGCGGCACTTCTCCAGCGACACCGGGTCGAACGCCACCCAGAACGTCAGGCAGGCGGTGGCCAGGCCCTTGGCAACGAGGTCCATCGACAGCTGCTCCGCCATCTCGCCGAACACCACCCGGGCCTCCCCGAAGGCGTAGGGGCGGGGGAGCACCTGGCCCACCGACAGCGAGCGCGCCTTCGGCGTGTAGGCCTTGATGTCCGCCAGCGTGCAGGGCTCGAGGCCCCAGGCGTGGTCGATCAAAATCTCCGCGTCGATGCCGAACAGCCGGTACAAAAACTCCTCGTCGGCGAGGGAGGTCCGCGCGATGTCGCCCATCGTCAGTATGCCGTACTTCGCCAGGCGGCGCGTCTTGCCCTCGCCCATCTGCCAGAACACCGTCAGCGGGCGGACTGGCCAGAGCAGCCGCCGGTAGGCCGCCTCGTCCAATTCAGCGATGCGCACGCCGTCCCTGTCGGGCGGAGCCTTCTTGGCCACGATGTCCATGCCGACCTTCGCCAGGTACAGGTTCGGGCCGATGCCCGCCGTGGCCGTGATGCCGGTGGATTTCAGCACGTCGCGGATGATCGTGAGGGCCATGAAGTGCGCCGGGGCCATGCCCGCGCGCGCGGCCCGCTCGCGGTACATGGACAGGTAGGGCGTCGCGTCCATGAACACCTCGTCGATCGAGTACACGTGGATGTCCTCCACGGCCACGTATTTGAGGTAGATCGCGTAGATGTCGGCGGAGACGCGCTCGTATTCGGCCATCCTCGGCGTTGCGATGATGAAGTCCAGCTTCTCGTGCAGCCGCGCCTCGGCCAGCCGGACGGCCTGCTTCGCCTCGAACAGGCGCGGGCAGCTGCGCACGCCGATGGCCTTCAGCGCCGGGGAGACCGCCAGCACGATGGTGTTGTCCGAGCGCGTCTCGTCCGCCACCAGCAGCCGCGCCTTCAGCGGGTCCAGCCCGCGGGCCACGCACTCCACGGAGGCGTAGTAGCTCTTCAGGTCGATGCAGATGTAGGCCCGCTCCCGCGCGTCCATGCCGCCGCCCCCCCCTTGAGATCGATAAAAAACGGCGCCTCGCGAAAGCGATGGCGGCGCGTGCGCGCCGCGCCCGTCTCATGCTTTCGTAAGGTGCCGTTCGTTGTGTCCATTATAATATCGAACACGTGTTCTTGTCAAGGGGATTTCGCGGGTTTCGGGCAGATTTCATCATTTTGACAAACGATGTTCGATGGCGCCGCCTGTGTCAGAGCAGCTTCACCAGCTCGTCCCGGACGCCGTCGTAGTGCGCGTCCACCAGGCCGTAGTCCTTGTTCTTGTAGTTCCACAGCGCGCGGCCGATGCCGTGGCGGTCGAATACCTGGCCGATGTCCCGGTGCCAGCGCAGCGCATCCTCGGCGGGGGCCTGGTCGATCACGCCGTACTCGCCGCAGTACAGCGGCGCGTCGTTCGCCTCGGCGGCGCGGATCGCGGGCGCGAACATCGCCTCGAAGAACTGCGGGCCGAGCGCGTCCACCTTCTCGCCGGCGATGGCCCCGGCGAGGTCAAAGGAAAGCTGCTCGGACAGGGCCTGGTAGTGGGCGAGGTCGTCCGGGTAGGCGACGTCCAGGTCCGCGGGCATGCCCTCCACCCAGTAGGCCTTCTGATGGGTGAAGATCATCGGCTCGTAGCAGTGGAAGTTGTACACCACGCGCGCATCCCGCGGCGGCGCGAGCAGCGGCACGCTCTTGACGTTGTTGTAGCACACGCCGCCCACGACGATCCACGTGTCCGGCGCGATCTCGCGGATGGCGGCGATGGTGCGGTCGACGATGTCGTTCCACTCGTTAACGACGTTCGGCGATACGACTTCGTTCAGCAGGTCGAACGCCACGCCCGCGTGCGGCCCGTAGCGGCGGGCCAGCCTGCGCCAGAGCGCGATGAAGCGCGCCTGCAGCGCGGCGTCGTGGAAGAAGATCTCGCGGTCGGCGTTCACCTCCAGCGGGTCGAAGGTGTAGCCGAAGGCCTTGTGCAGGTCCAGCAGCAGATTCAGGCCCCGCGCCTCGCACCAGCGCACGCAGTCGTCGATGTGCCCAAGGCCCGCCTCGATCGGCGCGCCGTCCTCGTCCTCGATCCAGTTGTAGTCCACGGGCAGGCGCACGTGGTCGAGGCCCATCGCGGCGATGCGCCCGATGTCCGCCTCGGTGATGAAGGTGTTGAAGTGCTCGTCGGTGGTGGCGACGCACTGGCTGAGCCAGCCGCCCAGGTTCACGCCGTGCTGGAAACCGGTGAATGTGCGCATGGGAAAACTCCTTTCTGGTGGTAAAGAGCAGGCCTGTGCGGAACGGAGAATGAAATCAGAGCTATATCAGGTGCGACTCCAGGTATTCGCGCGCCGGACGGGCCATCGATTCAACCTTGGGGAACACCTTTTCCGTGAAGAACGGCACAAAATCCTTCTGGAACCAGGGCACGACCTTGTCCCGGAAGAACGAGACGACGCCGATCTTCTCCAGGTCCTTGATCAGCAGGTTCATGTCGCCGCGGTACTGCATCAGCTTCAGCGCGACCCACGCGCCGCCGAGCAGGAAGGCGGTGACGAGCAGCAGGCGTATCACGGAACGCCTGAGGTTGAATTCGCGCATGGACAGCCCTCGCTTTCGTGGAATGGGGCCGCCGATTGCCCCGGTCCCTTTGATGATAACGCCCGGGAAGCCGGATGTCAACAGGAAAGTGCGACGCCATTATTCATCGACCGGTATGTGTTTTGAGACAGCCCCTTGTATTGTGCGGCGCGCGTCACGCCTCTTCGCCCGCGTACATCCGCTTCAGAAGCCCGCTGGATTTCAGCGCCGGCAGCACCGCGTGGTAGAACAGCGGCGCGGCCACCTTCAGAAGCCCGCTGGATTTCAGCGCCGGCAGCACCGCGTGGTAGAACAGCGGCGCGGCCACCACGGCCACGGCGGCGTTGATCAGCGAGGGGATCAGCTTGGAGACCATCGTCGCGCCCACGGCGTCCAGCGGATAGCCGTAGACGAACCTGTTGTAGATATACGTCTTGAGCATGTAGAGCGCCACGTAGGTCAGCGCACCGAGCACGCAGGCCAGCGCCGTGCGGTCCAGCCGGTGAGGCTTCTTGCCGCCGTGCAATACCATGCCGCAGACCCAGGCCATCGCGAACTTCGACAACAGCGTGATCAGCACGTTGATGAAGTCGTAGCCCGCCACGGCGTCGTAGAGCGCCGAGCCGACGCCCGCCGCCAGGCCGCCCTGCAGCGGCCCCAGCAGGATGCCGGCGAGCAGGCACACGGCGTTGGCGAAGTGGACCTTCGAGCCCATCAGCGGAAAGCGGAAGAGCGTGACCACGTAGACCATGGCCGCCATCATCGCCATGAACGTGATGTTGAATACCGTCAGGCGCTTGTTGTTCATAGGAACACCTCCAAAAACCGGGTTGACTTTGATTGCACTAGAGTATATACTAAAACTGTGCCTATGAAAAGTGCCAGAAAAGGAGAAAATAATAAGACCAGATGCACGCCGACAAGCCTGAGTATTTGAAGCTGTACGAATCCCTGCGGGACGAGATCGCCCGCGGGGCGTGGCCCTACGGGGCGCGCCTGCCCTCGCGGCGGCAGGTCGCGCTGGACCGGGGCCTGAGCGCCGTCACCGTGGAGCACAGCTACGAGCTGCTCTGCCAGGAGGGCTACGCCGAGGCGCGTCCCCGCAGCGGCTACTTCGTCCTCTACCGCCGCACGGACGGCTTTGCCGCCGCCGAGGCCGCGCGGGCGCTTCCCCGGCCCGCGCAGGGCGTGGGGAAGGCCGACGCGTTCCCGTTCTCGGTGCTGGCGAAGTCGATGCGCCGCGTGATCTCGGACTACGGCGAGGCGCTGCTGCAAAAGTCGCCGAACGCCGGGTGCCTCGAATTGCGGCGCGCGCTGTCGGCCTATTTGTCGCGCAACCGCGGCGTGCAGGCGGGCGTGGATCAGATCGTGATCGGCTCCGGCGCGGAGTAACTCTACGGCCTCGTGGTGGAGCTGCTGGGCCGCGAGCGCGTGTTCGCCGTCGAGGACCCCTCCTACGCGAAGATCGAGCAGGTCTACCGGGCCAAGGGCGTGGCGGTGGAGCCGCTGCCGCTGGGCCGCGACGGCATCCGAAGCGCTGCGCTGAAGAACACGCGGGCGACGGTACTGCACATCACGCCCTTTCGCAGCTACCCCACCGGCGTCACGGCCTCGGCCTCGAAGCGCGGGGAATACCTGCGCTGGGCGCAGGAGGGCGACCGCTACATCGTCGAGGACGACTTCGAGTCGGAGTTCTCGCTGCTCAGGAAGCCCGAGGAGACGGTGTTCTCGCGCTCGGAGCGCGGCAACGTGCTCTACCTCAACACGTTCACCCGCACGGTGTCGCCCTCGCTGCGCGTGGGCTACATGGTGCTGCCCGAACGGCTGACGGCGCTGTTCGAGGAGCGCGTGGGCTTCTACAGCTGCCCGGTGCCCGCGTTTGAGCAATACCTGCTGGCGGACCTGATCGCAAACGGCGACTTCGAGCGCCACATCAACCGCGTCCGCCGCCAGAAGCGCCGCGAGGCCGGGAAATGAGGGTTGATTAACCGCGGCAGGGTATGGTATAGTGGATTAGGGAGACCGAGCGCCCGAAAAACAGTCCGGTGGACTGTTTTTAGCGAGGTCGGGCCGGCAGGCCCTTGGGAACAGGGAACAGGGAACAGGGAACAGGAATGGCGGCTGACGCTGTTCCTTATGTAGGGGCGGCGATGCGCCGCCCGCCCAAACCGCCGCGGCCGACGGGCGGGCGCCGCATCGGCGCCCCTACGGGAAATGCGCGTCAGAAGCTTCCTCAACTCCTCACTCCTCACTCAACCGGAGGTTCATATGCTGTATATAAATGCCG
>CACYET010000210.1 GCA_902773515.1 uncultured Eubacteriales bacterium
ATTAATGTATCATATTATGCGGGTTGCTGTCAATGCCCGGACTGCGGCACGCGGGAGATATGGGCGCGAAATCTTTGAATTTGCAATGTCTTAATGCCCTGTTATTCTAATAATTATGGCATTATTTATTGACTTGCTTGAATAATAGTGGTATACTGGTAGGCGTTGACAGAGGAGCGCTGCGCGCGAAATCGTCAAGCCATCAGAGCGTAAAAAACAAGGAGGAAACCTGACCATGCTTGATCCTACGTTCTTCGAGAAAAACGACATGCTGGATCCTACGGTCTACAAAGACTGGCAGATCGCCGAAAATGCCGAAAAGAAGCTGCCCCCGGTGGAGTATTTCCGGGAGAAGCTGGGCCTGCTGCCCGAGGAGATCATCCCCTACGGCAAGACCCCGAAGCTGGACTTCATCAAAATCATGAATCGCCTGAAGGATAAGCCCGACGGCAAGTTCATCGAAGTCACCGCCATCACCCCCACCCCCCTGGGCGAAGGGCCTGGCGAAGATCGGCAAGAACGTCGGCGGCGCGCTGCGTCAGCCCTCCGGCGGCCCCACCATGAACGTCAAGGGCACCGCGGCCGGCGGCGGCAACGCCCTGCTGATGCCCATGACCGAGTTCTCCCTGGGCCTGACCGGCGACATCAACGACATCATGAACGCCCACAACCTGGCCATGGTGGCGCTGAACGCCCGCATGCAGCACGAGCGCAACTACTCCGACGAGGAGATGGCAAAGCACAACATGGGCAGGCGCCTCGACATTGACCCCAAGCGCGTGGAGATGGGCTGGGTGCTGGACTTCTGCGCCCAGGGCCTTCGCAACATCGTCATGGGCATCGGCGGCAACCGCGACGGCTTCCTGATGGAGAGCAAGTTCGGTATCGCCGTGGGCTCGGAGCTGATGGCGATCCTCGCCGTGGCGCGCGATTTGAAGGACCTGCGCGAGCGCATCGGCAAGGTCGTCGTGGCCTACGACCGGAAGGGCAATCCCGTGACCTGCGAGGATCTGGAGGTCGCCGGGGCCATGACCGCCTGGATGCGCAACACCATCAACCCCACGATGTGCTACACCGTGGAGCACCAGCCTGTGCTCATCCACGCGGGCCCGTTCGCCAACATCGCCATCGGCCAGAGCTCCGTAATCGCGGATCGGCTGGCGCTCAAGCTGTTCGACTACCACGTGACGGAGTCCGGCTTCGCCGCGGACATCGGCTTCGAGAAGTTCTGGAACGTCAAGACGCGCCTGTCCGGCCTGACGCCGAACGTGTCCGTGATCGTGGCCACCGTCCGCGCGCTGAAGATGCACGGCGGCGGGCCGAAGGTCAGCCCCGGACGCCCCCTGCCGGAGGAGTACACGCAGGAAAACCTCGAATTGGTCGAGAAGGGCTGCGAAAACCTGTTCCACCACGTCGCCACCGTGCAGAAATCCGGCATCGTGCCCGTGGTGTGCATCAACCAGTTCCACACCGACACCGAGAACGAGATCAACCTCATCAAGCGGCTGTGCGCCGAGCGCGGCGTGCGCTGCGCGCGCTCGAACCACTGGCGCTACGGCGGCGAAGGCGCGGTGGAGCTGGCGCAGGCCGTCGTGGAGGCGTGCGAGGAGAAGCCCGAGATCAAGTTTCTCTACGACCTCGACATGCCGCTTCGCGAGCGCGTGGAGCGCATCGCCAAAGAGGTCTACGGCGCGGACGGCGTGGACTGGGCGCCGCTGGCCGTGGAGAAGGCGAAGCGCTTTGAGAGCGACCCGAAGTACGCCGACTACTGCACGATGATGGTCAAGACGCACCTGTCGCTGACGCACGACCCGGCGCTGAAGGGCGTGCCGAAGGGCTGGCGGCTGCCGATCCGCGACATCCTGGAGTACGGCGGCGCGAAGTTCCTCTGCCCGATGGCCGGCACCATCTCCATGATGCCCGGCACCGCGTCCGACCCCGCCTATCGCCGCGTGGACGTGGACACCGAGACCGGCAAGGTTTCCGGGCTGTTCTGACATTATTAGCCTTCCCCTCTGGGGGCCGAAGGCCTAGCGTCAGCGTCAGGTGCCCCCGTCAGGGGGCGGATGAGGTCGTTCTCCTTAAGCAAAATGATTCAAGGTAATAGAAATGGCAAAAGACTATACCTATAGCACCTGCCGCGATTTCGTCTCGGCGCTGGCGTCCAGCGCCCCGGCACCCGGCGGCGGCGGCGCGGCCGCGCTCGTCGGGGCCGTCGGCACGGCGCTGGGAAACATGGTCGGCGCGCTGACCGTCGGCAAGAAGAAGTACGCCGACGTGGAGGCGGAGATCGTCGCACTGCGCGAAAAGTGCGACGATTTGCAGGCGGCGCTCCTGGACCAGGTGCCCGCCGACGCCGAGGGCTTTGAACCGCTGGCGCAGGCATACGGCATTCCCAGGGACGACCCGGATCGGGCGCGCATCCTCGAGGAGGCGACGCTAACGGCCTGCAAAGCGCCGATGCGCATCATGGAGCTTTGCTGCGAGGCCATTGAGGCCATCGCCGCGTTTGCCGAGAAGGGCTCGCGACTGGCCGTGTCGGACGCGGGCTGCGGCGCGGCCATCTGCAAGGCGGCGCTGCTGTCGGCGTCGCTCAACGTGTTCATCAACACGAAGGCGCTTACCGACCGCGCGG
Source organism: uncultured Eubacteriales bacterium (assembly GCA_902773515.1). GTDB lineage: Bacteria > Bacillota > Clostridia > Christensenellales > Aristaeellaceae > UBA2862. The sequence goes on from CACYET010000210.1 coordinate 2,636, forward strand.
CCGCCGACGCGCTGAACGACCGGGCCAATGCGATGCTCGATAAGTATGCGCCGCTGGCCGACGCCGTGTTTGAGAAGGTCCGGGCGGGATTGCGGTAAAAAACGGAGGAATTCACATGGCCAAAATCCTCTCGGGCAGGGAAGTGGCGGCGGCGCTGGAGGAGCGCCTGCGCGCCCGCGCGGACGCCCTGAAGGCGCGCGGCATCGAGCCGAAGCTGGCGATCCTGCGCTGCGGCGAGGACCCTTCCGACCTGTCCTACGAGCGCGGCGCGACGGCCCGCGCGGAGAAGATCGGCGTGGCGGTCGAAAGGCGCGTCCTGCCGGCGGACGTCACAAAGGACACCCTGCTCGGCGCGATCCGCGAATGCAACGCCGACGCCTCCGTGCACGGCGTGCTGCTGTTCAGGCCGCTGCCGAAGCATCTGAAGCCCTTTGAGCGCGAGATCTGCAACGCGCTGGACGCGCAGAAGGATATCGACGCGATGACCGACATGTCGCTGGCGGGCGTGTTCGAGAACCGGCCCGAGCTGGGCTTCGCGCCTTGCACGGCGCAGGCCTGCGTGGAGATGCTCGACCACTACGGCATCGATCCCGCGGGCAAACGCGCGGTGGTGATCGGGCGCAGCCTGGTGGTCGGCAAGCCGCTGGCGATGCTGCTGATGGCGAGAAACGCCACCGTGACGGTGTGCCACACCCGAACCAGAGACGTGGCGGGGGAGGCCCGCCGCGCGGATATACTGCTCACCTCCGCGGGCGCGCTGGACTCGCTGACGCGCGAGTACGTGCGCGAGGGGCAGGTCGTGATCGACGTGTCGATCAACTGGGACGCGAACAAGCCCAACACGAAGGGCGGCCTGGGGGCCGTCGCGGGCGACGCCGTGTTCGACGAGGTCGAGCCCGTCGTCGCGGCCATCACGCCCGTGCCCGGCGGCGTCGGCGCGGTGACCACCAGCGTGCTGCTGCAGCACGTGATCGAGGCGGCGGAGCGGCAGAAAGTCATTTAATTTGTAGGGGCGGCGTTGCGCCGCCCGTCTTAATTGAACCCTACAAAGGAGCGCTTGCGCATGAAATCCACTCGCCTTTGCGACCCCGCCCGCGTGCTGCGCGCCGTGTTCTGCGCGTTCACGCTGGCGTTTTTGCTGGCGGCGCTCGTCGCCCCGGACCGCGCGGACATGCTCGCGGGGCTGGGGCGCATCCTCACCGGCCCGGCGCTGCTGACGAAGGACTACTTCAAGCCTTCGCTGGGCGGGCTGTCGGCCGCGATGCTCAACACCGCGCTCGTCGCCGCGATCTGCACGGGGCTGACATTCCTGCCGGGCGCGAGGGTCAACGGCGTGACGGCGCTGGCGTGGTTTTTGACGGTGGGTTTCGGAACCTACGGCATGAACCCGCTGAACCTTATGCCGATGGTGCTCGGCGTGTGGGTTTACTCGCTGATTCGGCGCGAGCCCTTCTCCAAAAACATCCACTTCGCCTACTACCCGGACGCCGCGGCAGGTCCGCGGGTCACAGTCGTCGGCGCGCTGCTGGCGGCGCTCGTCGCCGTCGTCGTGGGGTGCGCGATGCCCGCGCTGTGCGCCCACTCCCCGGCGTTTCACAAGGGCTACGACCTGTACAACGCCGGGCCCGCCGCGGGCTTTCTGGGCTTTCTGATCTTCGCTGCGCTCTACAGGACCGCCGGGGTCGAAGCGCCCGCCGCCGTCGCGGACCTCGGCGAGGGCCATGCGCTGTTCGCCAACCTGTTCTGCGTCCTCTGCTTTGCGGGCTGCCTGATCGCCGGGCTCGTCCTGAATCGCGGGCCGGGGGACTATTTGAAGCTGCTGCGCGACAGCGGCCACCGGATCGACTTCACGCAAAAGTACAGCGCCGGGTCCGTGCTGATGAACCTCGGCGCGTACGGCCTGGTTATACTTCTCTACTATAATTTGATCGGCGCGGCGTTCACCGGCCCGACGATGGGCGCGGTGTTCTGCATGGTGTGCTGCTTCGCCGCGGGTGCGACGCCGCGCAACGTGTGGCCCATCATGCTGGGCTACGGGCTGATGGGGCTTCTGCACCGGCTGGGCGTCACGGCGTTCGCCGTCAACAGCCAGGCGCTTGTGATCGGCCTGTGCTACGCCAGCGGCCTCGCGCCGATCAGCGGAACGTTCGGTCCCTTCGCGGGCGTCGTCGCGGGCGCGCTCCACTGTATACTGGTCACCAGCGTGCCCGTCGTCCACGGCGGCTTCTGCCTGTACAACGGCGGGTTCACCGCGGGGATCGTGTGCTTCATCCTCGTGCCGGTGCTGGAGCATTATAAGAGAGTTGAGAGTTGAGAGTTTAGAGTTTAGATTAGAGTGTGCGGGAACGTCCCCACGCACCCTCACACATTTATCTAAACTCTAAACTCTAATCACTGATTATCGCGTCCACCGCGATATCGTGCCCCTCGTCCTCGATGCGATCCACCCGCTGGAATCCGTAGCACAGCGCGACGGTCGGGTGGCCGGGGTGCGCGGCGAGCCAGCGGTCGTAGTAGCCGCCGCCATAGCCCAGCCGATGCCCGCGCGCGTCGAACGCCAGCCCGGGCACGAGCACGAGCGCGCCGTCGTCGTCCGCGACAGGCCCGTCCTCTGTGGGTTCCAGTATCCCGAACGCGCCGCCCGGGGCGAGGGCGTCAAAGCTCTCCAGCCAGATGAAGCGCATCTCGCCCGCGACGATCTTCGGCACGGCCGCGCGCTTGCCGTCCGCCCACGCGCGCTCGATGATCGGCCGCGTGCGCACCTCCTGGTTGAAGGCGACGTAGGCGTAGACGGAGCGCGCCTCCCGCCACGCCGCCGTTTCAAACAAGCGCTCCGCGAGCCTGGCACTCCTATTCTCGATCTCCGCCGCCGTCAGGGCGCGCTTTTTTTCGCCCATTTCGCGCCTCAGGGCCTTCTTGTCCATCGCTCAACGCCTCCCCACGGGCGTATTGTAGCAGATGCGCGCGGAAAAGGGTTTAAACCTTTGTAAATCGTTTGACTTTTCCGGCGCGGGGCGTAAAATATGTAGAATAAAGGAGGGTTTGAAATGCCCATCAAGATCCCGAACAGCCTGCCCGCCACGGGCGTGCTGGAGAGTGAAAATATATTCGTCATCACCGAGAGCCGCGCCGTCAGCCAGGACATCCGCCCGCTGCACATTCTGCTGCTCAACCTGATGCCCACGAAGATCGCCACCGAGACCCAGCTGGCCCGCGTGCTGGGCAACACGCCGCTTCAGGTGGAGCTGGAGCTGTTGCAGGTGTCGTCGCACGAGTCGAAGAACGTGTCGCAGGAGCACATGCTGGCGTTCTACAAGACCTTCGACCAGATCCGCGACAACAAGTACGACGGCATGGTGATCACCGGCGCGCCGGTGGAGCATCTGCCGTTTGAGGAAGTGGACTACTGGGACGAGCTCTGCCAGATCATGGCCTGGAGCAAGGGCCACGTGCACAGCACGTTCCACATCTGCTGGGGCGCGCAGGCGGGCCTCTACTTCCACTACGGCATCCCGAAGGTGAAGCTGGATAAAAAGCTGTTCGGCGTGTTCCCGCACACGGTGGAGCGCCGCAGCAGCATCCTGTTCCGCGGATTCGACGACGTGTTCATGGTGCCGCACTCCCGCCACACCACGATACGGCGCGAGGACGTGGAGGCCGTGCCGGAATTGAAGATACTGGCGTCCTCGAAGGAGGCCGGCATCTACGCCATGGCCACCGACCAGGGCCGGCAGGTGTTCATCACGGGCCACTCCGAGTACGACCCCGGCACGCTGGAGAAGGAGTACCTGCGCGATCGGGACGCGGGCCTGCCCATCGAGGTGCCGAAGA
>CACYET010000211.1 GCA_902773515.1 uncultured Eubacteriales bacterium
CGGTTTGCCCAGGATGACTTCCGGCAGGGTTTCGCCGCTGGTTTCATCGGAATAACCGGAGCCGGTGGTGGCGAACGCTTTTACGCGGAAGTTATAGGTCACGCCATGCTCCAGGCCGGTAATCTCGTACTTGGTATCGGTGGTGGTAGGGCAAGGCGTCCAGGTCTTTTCGTCGGCCTTCTTGTATTCAACCATGTACCATTCGGCGCCTTCTACGGCATCCCAGGAGACGATGGTCGAGTTGTAGAGGACCTCAATGGTCACATTGGCAGGAGCGTCGAGCTGGGTGCCGCCTTCGTCACCGCTGTCACCGCCGTCGTCATACGGCGTGGTGTCGAATTCGGCGAAGACTTCGTGGATGCTGGCCGCATTGGCCGTACCTTCGAGCAGGCTGCCCATGTTGGAAGCCGTCAGTTTGGTACCGTTGAAGATACCGTTCACTTTCACCGGGTCGCCTTCCGCACCGATGCTGATGGCAGCGGAAGTACCGTTGTAGTAACCGACGAGCATACCGTCGTGCTGGTGGTCGGTGTCGGCGTTGGAAATGGTCGCACTGACGGAGCAGCCGCCGGTGTAGCCGCCGGAGTTGGCGGAGTTGCCGAGGTTGCCCACCAGGCCGCCCACGTACATGCCGCTGGCGGTAGCGGTCAGTTTACCCTTGAAGGAGCTGCCGGTAATCTTCAGACCGTTGGAGGTGAAGCCGGAAAGACCGCCTACGCAGCAGTTGGTACCGTCGCTGACGGTGATGTTGCACTCGCTCTTGCAGCCGCTCATGGCACCGGAGCCACCGTGGATACCACCGATACGGACCTTTCCGGGACCGGACTGGGTGATGTTGCCGGTGTTGATGCAATTCTTGGTGCTGTTCTTGCGGCTACCTTCTTTGCCCGGCCATCCGACGATACCGCCGACGGCGGAGTTGGAGGCCGAAGAGGCGATGTACAGGTTGATCTTACCGGTGTTGGTACACTTGATGTAGCTGGTCAGGTCCTTCAGCACGAAGTAGGGGTCGGCCATTCCGCCGCCGTCGCCGAACAGCAGGGAGTGGTAGATCTCCTGGAACATGCGCGGGTTCTCCGGGCAGAGCGTGCCGTCGATCAGCTGCTCCATCACCTTGCGGATCTTCGGGTTGGTCTCGTACATCTCGTGGGCGCGATAGGTGGCGTAGCCGCGCTCCACCTCCTGGGCCGTCAGGCCGAAGATGTAGATGTTGTCCGCGCCGACCTGGTCGTAGATCTCGCAGTTCGCGCCGTCCATGGTGCCCAGCGTCACCGCGCCGTTCATCATGAACTTCATGTTGCCGGTGCCGCTGGCCTCCTTGCCGGCGGTGGAGATCTGCTGGCTGATCTCGGTGGCGGGCATGAGCAGCTCCGCCTGGCTGACGCAGTAGTTCTCCAGGAACACGACGTTGATCAGCTTCGAGGCGCGCGGATGCTTGCGCACCAGGTCGCCCACGGCGTTGATCAGCTTGATGGTCAGCTTCGCGCGGTGGTAGCCGGGGGCCGCCTTCGCGCCGAAGATGAAGGTGCGGGAGTGGAACTGCGCGTCGGGATGCTCGTCGATGTCGTTGTAGAGCATCATGATGCCCAGCGCGTTCATCAGCTGGCGCTTGTACTCGTGCAGGCGCTTGGCCTGGGCGTCGAAGATGCTCTCGGGGTTCATCTCCAGGCCCTGGTGGCGGTACACGTGGCTGGACAGGCGCAGCTTGTTGTGGAACTTGATCTCGGCGAACTTCTCCTGGAAGGCCGGGTCGTCCGCGAAGGGCTTGAGGGCCTCGATCTTGCGCATGTCCTTGCGCCAGCCGTCGCCGATGGCCTCATCGATCAGGCTGGAGAGCTCGGGGTTGCACTGCATCAGCCAGCGGCGGTGCGTGATGCCGTTGGTGATGTTCAGGAACTTGCGCGGCTCCAGCATGTAGAAGTCGTGGAAGGTCTGCTTCTTGAGGATGTCGGAGTGGATGGCCGACACGCCGTTGACGGAGTGGGTGTAGGCCACGCAGAGGTTGGCCATGTGCACCTGGTTGTAGGCGAGGATGGCCATGTGGCCGATGCGGTCCCACTGGCCGGGGAACGCGTCCCACAGCTTGGCGCACAGGCGCGTGTTCATCTCCTGCAGGATCATGTAGATGCGGGGCAGCTGCTCGCGGAACAGGCTCTCCGGCCACTTCTCCAGCGCCTCCACCAGCACGGTGTGGTTGGTGTAGGCGAAGGTGCGGCGGGCGATGCTCTCGGCGGCGTCCCAGTCCATGCCGTAGTCGTCCAGCAGGATGCGGATCAGCTCGGGGATGGCCACGGCGGGGTGCGTGTCGTTGATGTGGATGGCCACCTTGTCCGGGAAGATGGTCCACTTATAGCCGTAGACGTCGATGAAGTCCTTGACGGCGTACTGGATGGAGGCGGAGGAGAAGAAGTACTGCTGCTTCAGGCGCAGCTCCTTGCCCTGGTAGCTGTCGTCGTTGGGGTAGAGGATCTTGGAGATGACCTCCGCCAGCTCGCGCTCCTCCATGGCCTCCACGTACTGGCCGCGGTTGAAGTGCATCATGTCGATCTGCTGCACGGAGCGGGCGCTCCAGGTGCGCAGGAAGTTGACCTTGGTGCTGTCGTAGCCCACGACGGGGATGTCGTAGGGCACGGCCTGCACCGTCTTGTAGTCCAGGTGGCGGTAGTAGGTGCGGCCGTTGTCCTCGTAGGACTCGATGCGCCCTCCGAAGTGGATCTCGACGGTCTCCTCGGGGTGGGGGATCTCCCAGATGTTGCCGGCGGCCAGCCAGTTGTCCGGCACCTCCACCTGATAGCCGTCCACCAGCTTCTGGCGGAACAGGCCGAACTCATAGCGGATGGTGCAGCCCATGGCGGGCAGCTTCAGCGTGGTGAGCGAATCCAGGAAGCAGGCGGCCAGGCGACCCAGGCCGCCGTTGCCCAGGCCGGGCTCCGGCTCCTCCTCGAACACGACGCCGCGGTCGATGCCCAGCTCGTCCAGGGCCTGCATGTAGTTCTTCTCGTTGACGAGATTGACCATGTTGTTGTGCAGCGCGCGGCCGACCAGGAACTCGGCGGAGAGGTAGTACACCTTCTTGGCCTGCTGTTCCTTGCGGGCGTCGCGGGAGTAGCTCCGGCGCTGCATGATCTCGTCGCGCACCACCAGGGCCAGCGCCTGGTAGAGCTGCTCGGGGGTCGCGTCGGCGACGTCGCAGGCGAACTGGGTGTGCAGCTTGTTCTGGATGCTCTCCTTGATCTGCGCGACGGTCATCTTCTCAAATTCCATAAGACACCTCCGAATAAATATGGGGATGCGGCGCACCGGTTTGGGAATGTAACGGTAAAAAGGGTTGCGCGCCAGCCTGGGTACGGATTTGGTCCGAATGTCACTATACCACATCACCCGCAATTGCGCAACGCATTGCATGTTGATTTTTTGGTTGAATCCGCGCGCGTTTGGGCTGTTTTTCTTGTCCTTGTTGGATATTTTGACGGAAGAATTAAGGATATAGGGGCGCAACCGCGGCGGCTCTGCAGATGCGCGGCCGTATGGCGAATCGTACAGATTCTTCGACTGCGTTCCGTCTACGACGTCACTTCGCTCAGAATGACAGGCAAAGCGATGTGCTGTCATTCCCGCGCTGATCGCTGTACGCGTGCGATGCGAATCGTACAGATTCTTCGACTGCGTTCCGTCTACGACATCACTTCGCTCAGAATGACAGGCAAAGCGATGTGCTGTCATTCCCGCGCTGATCGCTGTGCACGTGCGATGCGAATCGTACAGATTCTTCCTGTCATTCTGAGCGGAGCGAGGCCGCAGGCCGAGCGCAGTCGAAGAATCTTTGACGTTCCATCACAATCTTAACTCTAAACTCTCAACTCTGAACTCCAAACGCTCCCTTTCCCGGTTGACCTCTCCGCCAAAACCACCTATAATATAGTCAATCATTGCCGCGCGTGCGCGGTCAACACAGCATACGGGAGGACTTCGCGAGAAATGAACACCGAATTGTTGAACCTGCTGGAGAAGGACGCGCGGCTGACGCCCGCGCAGCTGGCCACGATGCTGGGCCGTGAGGAGAAGGACGTGGCGGACGAGATCGCCGATCTGGAGAAGAACCACGTGATCCTGGGCTATCCCGCGCTGGTGGACTGGACGAAGACCGACGACGAGATTGTGACGGCGCTGATCGAGGTGCGCATCTCGCCCCAGCGCGGCGACGGCTTTGACCGCATCGCCGAGCGCATCTACCAGTACGAGGAAGTGGAGAGCCTGTTTCTGATGTCGGGCGACTACGACCTGGCCGTGACGATCACCGGCCGCAGCCTGCGCGCGGTGGCGGAGTTCGTGCACGCGCGCCTGGCGGTCATCGACGGCGTCACCGGCACGGCCACGCACTTCATCCTGAAGAAGTACAAGGAGAAGCACCACCTGTTTGAAAAGCTGCCGGAGCAGGAAGAGAGGTTGTTGTTCGTATGATCGACTATGATTCCGCACTTTCCGGCCGGGTAAAGGGCATCGCGCCCTCGGGCATCCGCAAGTTCTTCGACCTGCTGGAAAACATGGACGCGGGCGACGCCATATCGCTGGGCGTGGGCGAGCCGGACTTCGTGACGCCCTGGCACATCCGCGACGCCGGCGTCTACGCGCTGGAGAAGGGCTTTACCAAGTACACCTCGAACGCCGGCCTGGCGGACCTGCGCCGCCAGATTGCGGCCTACATGCGCCGCCGCTTCGCGCTGGAGTACGACCCGATGAAGCAGATGGTCGTCACCGTGGGCGGCAGCGAGGGCATCGACATCGCCGTGCGCGCCATCGTGAACCAGGGCGACGAGGTGATCGTGCCGGTGCCGAGCTTCGTGTGCTACGGCCCGATCGTGGAGCTGGTGGGCGGCGTGCCGGTGTACGTGGAGACGAAGGCCGAGGACGAGTTCCGCCTCACCGCCGAGGCGCTCAAAGCCGCCATCACGCCGCGCACGAAGCTGCTGGTGCTGCCGTTCCCGAACAACCCCACCGGGGCGATCATGGAGCGCGCGGACCTGGAGGCCATCGCCGACGTGCTGCGCGGCACGAACATCATCGTGCTCTCCGATGAGATCTACGCGGAGCTGACCTACGGCGGGCGGCACGTGTCCATCGCGAACATCGCGGGCATGTACGAGCGCACGCTGGTGGTCAACGGCTTCTCGAAGGCCTACGCGATGACCGGCTGGCGGCTGGGCTACGTGTGCGGGCCGCAGCCGCTGATCAAACAGATGCTGAAGATCCACCAGTACGCGATCATGTGCGCGCCCACCACCAGCCAGTACGCGGCGGTGGAGGCGATGCAGAGCGGCGACGTGGACATCGAAATGATGCGCAAGGACTACGACTACCGCCGCCGCTTCCTGTTGGACAAGCTGCGCGGCGCGGGCCTGACGTGCTTTGAGCCCCGCGGCGCGTTCTACGCGTTTCCGTGCATCCGATCCACCGGCATGACCAGCGCCGAGTTCTGCGAGCAGTTCCTGCTCCAGGAGCACGTCGCCGTCATCCCCGGCACCGCGTTCGGCCCCGGCGGCGAAGGCTTTGTGCGCATGTGCTACGCCTCGTCCCTGGCGAACCTCAGCGAGGCCATGGAGCGGATGGATCGGTTTTTGAAGAATCTGTGGAACAAGGATTAGGAGGGGATTATAAGATCCGTAAATGGCTCTGTATCCTGCTGGCGCTGCTGGTGGGCCTCGCGCCCGCCGCGCTTGGCGAAGGCGCAATATTCGGCTATCGCTTCGCGGACGCGGGCGAGGCCGCGGAACTGCTGCTGGGCAACCGTGATTACTACGAAAACCTGAGCCAAAACGATTTGAACTTCCGCATGCAGAAGCTGGGCGCGACGCTGGCGGAATTGGAGGCGTTCGCCGCCGAGCAGACGCTGGACTACACCGACGACGAGAAGGCCGCCGTCGACGACGTAATGGCCCTCGTCGAGGCCGCCTGCGCCGAGTGCGGCTATCATCTGCCCGCCACGGACGGCATCGTGTTCTGCAAGACCACGACGGCCGAGGAGTGCGACGTGGGCGGCTACACTCACGGCACGCAGGTCTACCTGGGGCAGGATCTTCTGGATTGCGGCGTTTCGGACGATCCCGAGGACCGCCAGGTCTTCCGTGAGGTCCTGACCCACGAGCTGTTCCACTGCCTGACCCGCAACCACCCCGAATTCCGCACGGCGATGTACGCGATACTGGGTTTCACGGTGGAGGAGTCGGACTACGAGTTTGCCCCGGCGATCCGGGAGAGGATCATCAGCAACCCGGACGTCGAGCACCACAATTCCCACGCGGCGTTCGACATCGGCGGCGAGATGCGCGAATGCGCGGTGGTGTTCACGACCGGCAAGCCCTTTGAGAAGCCCGGCGACAGATTCTTCGACGACATGGTGACGGGCCTGGTGCCCATCGACGACCTGTTGACGATGTACACCTCCGACGATGCGGCCAACTTCTGGGACGTGTTCGGCGAGAACACAGACTATGTGATCGACCCCGAGGAGACCCTTGCGGACAACTTCGCGTTCCTGCTCACCTACGGCCCGGACGGCCTGGATTACGAGACGCCCGCGATCATCGAGGCCATTGGCGCTTGCCTGAGTGAGGAGTGAGCCGTAGGGACGCCATAATTGGTGTCCGCGGCTTTTCGGACGCCAATTATGGCGTCCCTACGGAAAAAGTACCTTTTTTCCAGTTTCAAATCCTGTCGAAAAGCCACACTATTCGTCGAAATGTCCCGGTTTTTTTACCGGAGCGCCCGGCGTAGGCAACAAAAACGCCATACATCGCAACTAAACTACATGCCATGCCCGCGCGCGGGCGGAACAGGAGCGATGTATGTTAAAGTATTTGCGAATGCTGGTGGCGTGGATGGCCCGCGCCCACAGCGCGATACTGTCGCTGAACGACAGTTTTGAGACGAATTTTTCCGACAAGGAGCTGCACTTCCTGGTGATCGGGGCGATGGGCCTTATGCTGATCATGCTCGTGTATCCCGTCTTCAAGTGGCTGGCGAACCGGGGCCGCGTGCTGGCGATCACGTGGATCTACGCGATTACGGTGCTGGTCGTGGTGACGTTCGGCATCGAGATCGGCCAGGGCGTCACCGGCACCGGCGACATGGACTTCGGCGACATCGTGGCCGGCATGGGCGGTTTCTTCGCCGTCACGGCGGTGATCGTCGCGCTGCACCTTATGACATGGATAGTCAGGACGCTCGTGGAGACGTCGAGGCGGAGACGCAAGGCCGTGCAGAGAGCGAGGAGTTGGGAGTGAGCTGTAGGGACGCCATCATTGGCGTCCGCGGCGGCTGTCGTGCCGTCTGTCAGGGGAACCAGATTGCCACGTCGGC
>CACYET010000212.1 GCA_902773515.1 uncultured Eubacteriales bacterium
GTGGGTAAAACCACCCTGGCGCTGGCCTTCAGCAGGGCCATGGACCTTAGGTTCAACCGCGTCCAGTTCACACCGGACGTAGTACCCTCTGACATCACTGGATTTACCGTCTATAACAAGGAGACAGGTGCCTTCGACTACAAGCCCGGCGCCGCTATGTGCAACATCCTTCTGGCTGATGAGATCAATCGGACATCCAGCAAGACCCAGTCGTCTCTGCTGGAGGTCATGCAGGAGGTCATGACCCAGCAGGCGCGCTACGCCCGCGAGATGTACGAGGAGCAGCCCACGTTCCGCGTGAACGGGGAGGGCTTCAACGACATCTACGTGCGCATGAACAACCTGATCGACAGCGACATCGCCCGCCTGAACGCCAGCATCACGATCAACGCGCTGACGCGCAATATCGTCAGGCTGATGACTCAGTACCAGTTCGAGATCCGGGACCTGACAAACCAGCTGGACAAGAAGAACGTGCAGCTGGAGCGCCTGAACACCCTGATCGACTCCTACGACAAGAACGAGATCATCTACCTGAGCACCTCGGACTCGCTGACGAAGATCGACGGCAACTCGTCGGAGACCTACGACTCGCTGGTGAAGGCGCGCAAGAGCGTCTCTGACGACATCACCGATATCAACTCGAAGATCGCGACGTACCAGCTCAAGCTGGCCGACCTGATGAAGCAGAACGATCAGAAGTCCTCGACCGCCAAGCAGACCTCGACCGAGCAGGCGCAGGACGGCGAGCAGACCGAGACGATGGCCGTGGAGGAAATCCAGGAGTTGACGGACACGGAGATCGCGGCGGCGGCAGAGGCCGCCGAGGAGGCCGCCAAGCGCCAGATCGCCGCGCTGGACAAGGGCATCGCCGCGCTGGTCGAGAAGCGCGCGGCCGTGACGGACAGCTTCCAGTCGCTGCTCAAAGCCTTCGCGGAGCAACAGATCAACGAGCAGATGGTGAGCACGTTCAACTACCGCTACGACACGCCCAAGCTGTTGTCGGGCGCCTTCATCAAGCGCGTCATCAAGACCGCCGGCCCGATCTGCGCAGTCGGATTCATCATCTGCATGATCCTGCTCATCCGCAGCCGCAGGAAGGAAAAGCACTAAATCGGGATAGATGATCCCCCATTCAACTCCATAACAAATCCGGCCCCTTGTCTCGCGTGCGCGAGGCAAGGGGCCGTCTTGGAGCTTTGCTCCGTTCGCGTTCTACCGAACCTGCTCTGACCGGTCATCACCTGGCGGCGTCTTTTCCGCCAGCCAATAACCGCTTCAAACAAGTTGAGTATTAGAAGCGGGAATTGCCGCTCATCTGGCGCTCCTGGGCCTCGATCATCTTCTTGAACGTGTGACCCGCAGAACCCCGCTTCCCCAGCGTCTTTGCCGCCGTCTCGCCGGTGAAGATGCGGATGTCCAGCCGCATGGCGTTCTCCGCCTGCGGCGTCACGAAGATCCTGTCGATGTATCGATCCACGAACTCCTTGCCGATGATGCCGCTGGCGGCGTCCCGCTGCGCCTCGGCAAGCACGCGGCGGATGGCGCTGATCTTCTCCCGGAACGCCTCGCTGGACTGGAGCTGCCCGTTCAGCGCGTCGATCTGCGCCTCGATGTCCGCGATCTCCGCGTTGCACTGCCCCGTCATCGCCTTGAAGTCGCGGTCCGTGATCATGCCGTCCACGCTCAGCTGCAACAGCTTGCGCTTCTTGCGCTCGGCGTTGTCGATCTGCCTGTTCAGCGCTTCGATCCGGGTGGGCAGCCGGTCGTGGTCGGTCATCTCGGTGTACAGCCGCACGTACTCCTCCACCATCGCGTCGGCGTCGGCCTTCGTGTCCCGGAACACCTCGTACAGCAGCGGCTGCAGCTCCGACTCGTAGATGGCGAACGACGGGCAGCTCTCCTTCCCGTTTTTGATCTTCCCCGAGCAGATCCACTTGCTGTTACGCCTGCCGTCCGTCCCCCGCGACTCCTTGCGGTAGTACGGCTGGCCGCAGCACGTGCAGTACAGCTTGCCCGTCAGCAGGTTCGCGTGGTTGCAGATGCCCTGGCGGCTCTTGACGTCCTCGCTGCGCTTGCGCAGCACAGTGTTGGCGGCATCCCAGAGTTCCTCGCTGACGATCGCCGGGACGATCTCGCCCGTCTCGTCCTTGAACATCACCCATTCCTCCGGCGGCAGGAACTTCTGCTTCCTGGTAAACATGTCCACCACCTTCACCTTGTTGCCGACGTAATACCCCTTGTACTTGGGATTGGCGATCATGTTCGACATCGTGACGTGCGAGATTTTATTCCCGTTGAGGTTCCGGTAGCCCTCCTCCCAAAAGATTTTCTCGATCTGCTTCATGCTGTAGCGCCCCGTGGCGTACAGCTCAAACAGCTCGCGCACCATCGGGGCCTCGGCCTCGTCGATCACGAGCCGCTTGTTGTCCTTGCGGTAGCCGAAAATGCGGCTGTTGCCCAGCACCACCTTTGACTTGATCGCCTGTTGGTGGCCGAACTTCACGCGGCTGGACAGCTTGCGCAGCTCGTCCTGCGCGATGCCGGACATGATCGTAAGCCTCAATTCGCTGTCCTCGTCCAGCGTGTTGATGTTGTCATTCTGGAAAAACACCGCCACGCCGCAGCCCAGCAGCTCGCGCGTATACTGGATGGAATCCAGCGTGTTCCTCGCAAAGCGCGTGATCTCCTTGGTGATGATGAGGTCGAACCTGCCGTCCTTCCCGTCCGCCACCATCCGATGGAAGTTCTCGCGCTTCCTCGTCGAGATCCCCGACAACCCCTCGTCGATGTACCCCGGCACGAATGTCCACGCGCTGTTCTTCCGGATGAGACCTTCATAATACGCCACCTGGTTCCCCAGCGAGTTCAGCTGCTCATCGCTCTCCGACGACACCCGCGCGTAATACGTCACCCGCAGCGGAATGTCGTAGATCGTCTTGGTGCGCAGCTGCTGCCGGATACTCAATACGTCCATAATATCCTCCTGGGCAGGTTTTTCGATATGTCATGCCCTGCCTTTCGATGCTCTTGATGTATTTGCTAATTTGTCGTTGTATCATGTCTATATTATAATTCTTTAATAATCCCGTGTCAATACAATCATCCGCCATCCCCTTAGTATTGCTTAATCACTCATTCTTGACAAGGGCACCGGATTGCCACGTCGCATCCTTACGGGTGCTCCTCGCAATGACATACAGCCATGCGCAGCCGAACCATGTCATTGCGAGGAGGCCGAACGGAAGTGAGGCCGGCGTGGCAATCTGGTTCTCCCTTCGTCCAGCTTTAACTGTTACAGCGTAGTAGGGACGGCACCGCCCGCCTTTGGTTCCCCACCGAAATGGGGAAGTGGCCCGCAGGGCCGATGGGACACCCCCTAGCTTTCCACTCTGGGAAAGGTGGCAGCCCGCAGGGCTGACGGAAGAGGTCGTCCTCCTATCCCCGTATAGGAGCGTCGTATCCCGCCTTTTCGATAACCGGTGGCCAGTGACCAGCCGTACAGAGCAGCCTATCGCTTGCTGCGTGTCATCCTGAGCGGAGCCGCGCAAGCGGCGTAGTCGAAGGATCTGTTCGATCCGTTCAGCTTCTTCGCTTCGCTCAGAATGACAGGATTCAGCCGTTGCCCCGCCCGCCTAAACTGTTTGGCTACACATCTGTAGTACGTCATTGCGAGGAGCGAAGCAACGTGGCAATCTGA
>CACYET010000213.1 GCA_902773515.1 uncultured Eubacteriales bacterium
AGGGGATCGGACGAGCGCCGGCTCTGCACGACGACGCGGCCGCCGCCCGTGCTGATGAGTATGTCGAAGCCGCAGGGCGCATCCCCGACGGCGTGGCAGCGCAGCCGTAGCTGGCCCGCGCCGACCCACGCGGCGGACGCCAGCGCGGGCGTCTGCGGATGGCCGGGCCAGGCGGTCTCGACCAGCCGCCCCCTGACGAACGGCAGCGCCGCTTCGCCGCCGTCGCGGAGGAAGCGGACCTCCGTATCGGTCAGTTGGAGCGCCCTCAGGCCCAGCGGGTTGTCGCCGAAGACGTAACAGCCGCTTCCGGACGCCGCGATCGAGGCGTCGTCCCGCAGCCCGATACAGCGCAGCTCGGGGACGATGGGCAGGTTGCTCTCATCTTCCGGCAGCGGGCCGCCCACTGGCAAATACGGCCAGATCTCCTCGAAGAAGGCGTCGTAGATGCGCTGCACGCCGAACGGGTCCAGGCGCGTGTCGGCGATGGTGGAGAGCACCGCCCGCCGATCGGGACAGACCACGCACAGCTGCCCGCCCATGCCGTAGAGCGCCCAGCCCGCCCGCGTGCGCCAGCACTGCCAGCCGTAGCCCCAGCGCTCCTCCGCGCCTTCCCGCATGGAGGTGTCGATCTGCTTTTTACCCATCTCCCGCGCATACCAGCCGGGGACGAGCCCGTCTCCGCCCCGCAGCAGGCACTCCGCCACCCGGTGCACGTCCCGCAGGCTCATGCACAGGCCGGTGCCGCCCTGGCAGCAGCCGGAGGGGTCCCGGAGCCAGTATCTGGGGTCCTGGCAGCCCAGCGGGTGAAACAGGCGCTCCTCCAGGAAGTCGATCGCCTCCAGGCCGCTGACGCGCCGCACCAGCGCGGCCAGCGCCTGGGAGCAGCCCGTGTCGTAGGCAAACGCCATGCCGGGCGCGTGGTCCGGCGCGCCGGTGAAGAAGCACCGGGCCCAGTTCTCATCGATGCCCTCGCGATAGGCGGTGCGGCTGTAGCAGGTGGCCATGCGCAGCATGTCCCGGAGGGTCAGGCGCGTGAGGAACTCATGCGGGTCCGCAGGAAGCCAGTCCCGGAAGTGGTCGGCGATCCGGTCGTCCAGCGACAGGAGCCCGTCGTCTATCAGCATGCCGACGGCGATCCCCGTGAGGGTCTTGCTGACGGAGTAGAGGCGGTGCGGCTGCCCCTCGCGAAAGGGCGCGTAGTAGCCCTTGGCGATCAGTTTACCGGAAACAGAGAGCAGGAAGCCGTGCATGTTCACGCCTTCCCTCTCAAGCCGCTCCGTGAACCGGGCGACGCAGTCGGACAGTTTTCCGAAAGCCATGGGGCGCGCTCCTTTCGCTCAGTCCAGCCGGACCTTCATGCGGTCGCTGTCCTGCTCCGGTATCGAGCCGTTGAGCCGGGACTCCAGGTAGTACCGCGGGGCGATGCCGTATTTCTTTTTGAACATCTTGGAGAAGTACAGCGGGTCGTGAAAGCCGCACAGCGGCGCGATGTCCGCGATGGTGCGCGCGCCGGGCTCGGCCTCGCTGACGAGCAGCTCCGCCGCCATCTTCAGCCGCTTGTCCACCAGATACCGGTGCGGCGTGACGCCCAGCTCCTTCTGGAACAGCTTTCGCAGGTAGTCGTAGCTGAAGGGCAGCGAATGCAGGTAGGCCTCCATCTCGTAGGCGCTGTCGGCGTAGTTGGAGATGATGTTGTTCTCGATCTGCGCCACGACCGGCGTCAGCGCGCGGCCGGTCTGGTAGGCCGCCAGGTAGCAGCTGATCAGGTCGCCGTAGAGCGACAACAGCGGCGCGGACTCCTTGCGGTCGGAGTAGAAGTGGAAGTAGGCGGCGCCGAACGCGTCCAGCAGGAAGTGGTTGGAGTCGTCGGAGATCACCAGCGGCTTGCTGAACGAGAGCGACGGCGACACCATGTTGATGTGGATGTTCTGGAAGCCGTCCGCGCTGGCGTTGGAGTGGGGGATCATCGGCGGGATGATGACCACGTCGCCCTCCTTGTAGTCCAGGCTCTTGCCGTCGAAAAGGAACGTGCCGGAGCCGTAGGTGCAGTACACGAACTCCCAGTTCTCGTGGGCGTGCCGGGACACGGAGTAGATCACGGTGTGCTTGCCGACGTAGGTGATATCGTTCATACGGACGCCCCCTATCAGATTTCGCGCAACGGGATTGCCGGGATGCAGACGTCGGCAGGGTGAAAAATCGAATCGCTCCAGTGAAATTATAGCATGGGCCGGGGCGAAAAGCAAGGCAATGAAAGGCAGTGGGGTGAGCGCATGGTGATTGTGGCAAGAGACGGCAGCGGCGATTACACCGGCATCCAGGCGGCGGTCGACGCACTCTCCGGCATGGGCGGGCAGATCCTCATCCGCGCCGGGGAGTACCGCGAGAAGGTCGTGGTGCACGGGGACGGCATCCGCCTGACGGGCGAGGACCGCGAGCGCACGGTGATTTCGTGGAACGGCTGCGCGAGAGACCGCTACCCGGACGGGACGGAGAAGGGCACCTTTCTGTCCGCCACGCTGATGAGCACCGGGCGCGACGTGACGGTCGAAAACCTGACCGTCCGCAACGACGCGGGCGACGGACGAAAGGTGGGCCAGGCCGTGGCAATCTACGCCGCCGGAGACCGGGGCACCTGGCGCGATTGCAGCCTGATCGCGCACCAGGACACGCTGTTTTGCGGGCCGGTCCGCCTGCCCAACGCGGCCGAAGACATCGGCCAGAGGTGCGGCTGCGCGGAGCAGGCGCTGCGGGTGGAGGACGGCCCGCTGACCCGAAGCCGCCAGTACTTTGAAAACTGCCTGATTCAGGGGGACGTGGACTTCATCTTCGGGTCGTACCGGTGCTGGTTTGAAAAGTGCACGCTGTTCATGAACGCGCGCGGGGGCTGGTACACGGCGGCGAACACGAACGAGAGCCAGCCCTTCGGATTCGTGTTCCACCGCTGCCGGCTCACGGGCGACTGCGCGCCGGGCGGCGGTTTTTTAGGCCGCCCCTGGCGTTCGTTCGCGCGCGTGCTCTTCCTGGCCTGCGACATGGATGAGCATGTCGCGCCGCAGGGCTTTGCCGACTGGGACGAGGCGCGCGTGGTGACGGAGCGCTGCGGCGAGTGGGGCACGACGGGTGCGCGGGCGGACCAGCGCCCCCGCCACCCCGCGCAGAAGCGGCTGACGGACGCCGAGGCGGCGGCTATCACTCTGCCCCGGATGCTCGGCGGCGACGACGGATGGCGGCCCGATCGATGGCGGCAGGAGGCGGAGTGCATCCGCCCGGAAAAGCAGCCGAATACCAAGGCAAATCCATGAGACAACTGTTCCGGGACGCTGGATGGGCAGAATCATTTTCGTGTGGACAAGGCCATGCCAATCCGCTATAATGGACTTGTGGAATCGCGCAAATAAGGCGTCGGCTTTCGCGGGGTGTTAATAGGCGACCGGGAACACGGAAGGGGATCTCCAAATGGCACAGGGCAGGGGACCGGGCGGGCCGTTCATGCGCGGCTATATGACGGACGAGGAGAAGGCCAGCCAGCCCAGGGTGACGGGGGCGCTCCTGAAACGCATCTTCTCCTATCTTCGCCCGTATTCGGGAAAGCTGGCGCTGGTGCTGGTTTGCATCGCGGCGGCCTCGTTCTTTACGCTGCTGCCGTCGATCCTCACCGGCAAGATCATCGACGAGGGCCTGGTGAAGCTGGAT
>CACYET010000214.1 GCA_902773515.1 uncultured Eubacteriales bacterium
TGGTTCCCGGCGAAGGGCTCCCAGGCGTAGATCCAGTCGCACGTGCCCTTTTGCAGCGCCTCCAGCTCGCCCCGGCGGCCGTCGGTGTTGAACACGAACGCCGCGTCGGCCAGCGAGAACAGCAGGCGGTTGCGGGCGATGGCGTGGCTGACGGTGAACATGGCGTCGGGATGCTCCAGCGACAGCACCGCCGCGCGACCTTCGCCGATCATGCGCGCGATGGTCTCGTCCTTCAGGTGTTCGCGCATGCCGCCGCCGAGGATGTCCACCAGGCTGCCGCCCAGCTCGCCCACCAGGCCGGCCGCCATCCGCGCGACGCCCGGCTCGCCGCCGGTGATGATGCCGTAGCCGTGCGTGATTGCCCCGCGCACCAGCGTCTCGACGGCCGCGCGCGCCTGCGGCGTGGTCTTCACGCCGCTGATGCCCACGATGGCGACGGCGGGCTTGCCCGGCAGGTCGGCATTGCCGCAGCGGTAGAGCGCGGGCGGCGCGGCCTCGCCCAGCTTGCGGCGCAGGCGGTCGGGATAGTCCGCGTCGTACTGGGTGAGGGCCTCCATGCCGTCGGCGGCGAAGCCCTCCAGCGCGTAGCTCAGCTGCACGCCCCGGTGCAGCAGCGTGAACGCGCGGTAGGCCTCCTCCTCCCCCAGGCCCAGGTGGAGCATCAGGCCGCTGATGTCCATGTCCAGCAGCCTGCCGACGCTCCTGAACTGCGATTGGCGCGCCGCGGCCTCGAACCGGCGGAACTCCGCGGTGCTCATCGGCCGCGCGTATTCCTCCTTGTTCGGCGACAGCGCCATCGTCAGCAGCATCGCTGCGTATGCGTCGTCCGTGTGGCCCATGCCAGCGCCCCCCTTGTTGTCGTTGGTACTATTCTACCATGTTTGCGCGTTGTTTGCAAGGCGGGTGAGAAGCCGAGGGTTTAGAGTTGAGATCAGAGTGCCGGGGAACCGGATTGCCACGTCGGGCTGCGCCCTCCTCGCAATGACGTTGTTCGGCTGCGCTTTGTTGTACGTCATTGCGAGGAGCGAAGCGACGTGGCAATCCGGGCTCTCTTGAGCGGGAGCCGGGGCGGGCGGCGCAACGCCGCCCCTACGATTTCCGCGCGGCAGCCACCATCAACTCCTCACTCCTAACTCTCCACTTTAAACTCTCCACTCTCAGCACTCCTCCTTCGTCTCCATCGCCGCGCGCAGCTTTTCGAGGGCGCGCTTTTCGATGCGGGAGACGTAGCTTCGGGAGATGCCCAGCTTCGCGGCGACGCGGTGCCGGGGCCAGGGCTCGCCGTCCTCGAGCCCGCAGCGCAGGCGCACGACCTCCGCCTCGCGCTCGGTGCGCACCCGCGCCATCAGCCTTCGCGCGCGCGCCGCCTCGATGGAGGTCTCCGCTTCGCTGGGCACCAGGTCCGCGTCGGTGCCCAGCAGCTCACCCAGCGGCACGTCGTCGCCGTCGCCATCCTGCCCAAGGCTCTCCCCCAGCAGCACCACGCCGCGGTTCTTGCGCTCGGCGCGAAAGTGCATCAATATCTCGTTCTCGATGCAGCGGGAGGCGTAGGCGGTCAGGCGGCCCGCCTCGGGCCGGAAGGTCTGCACGGCCTTGATCAGCCCCAGCGAGCCGATGGAGATCAGGTCGTCCTGGTCCACGCCCGCCTGGGCGTACTTCTTGGCGATGTGGGCCACCAGGCGCAGGTTGTGCTCGATCAGTCCGGCGGCGGCCTGGCTGTCCCCGGCGAACATCCGCTCGATCAGCGCCGCCTCCTCGTCCTTGTCGAGCGGCTTCGGGAACGAGGCGCGCGCCGACAGGTGCAGCAGCATCAGCCAGCCGTTTTCCGACAGCCACAGCAGCATTTCGGGCAAAAACATAGGGCGTTCCCCCTTTTTCGGAAGTCTGCCCTACAATACTATGAGGTTTTGTCGAAAGAGTGACCGGGGATTCGAGAGTTCAGAGATAAGAGTTTAGAGTTTAGATGATTGTGTGGTTTTTCCGAGCCATTTATCTAAACTCTAAACTCTCAACTCTGAACTCTCAATTCGCGGGCTTCTGCGCTTCCGCCGCGCGCTCCAACGCCTGCCTTCGGTCGAATTCCTCCCACAGCGGGCGGTAGAGGGCAACGTTGGCCTCGTGCTCTTCCTTGCTGACAGAGAAGGCCAGCTGGCCGGAGCCGGGCTCGGTGGCGCAGAAGTACAGGTAGTTCTGGTTGATGAAGTCCATGTCCGGCTCCAGCGCCGCCTCCATCGCCGCTACGGACGGGTTGCGTGTTGTAGTTGTTGATCGCGCCGGTCTCCGCCTCCGTGAGCGCGAGCTTGTTCTCGCCCAGCAGGTAGGTGGCCGTCGGGTCGCTCTCCAGCTTCATGCCCTGGCGCAGCCGGTTGTGGAACACGGCCGAGACGCGGGCGAAGTCGTCGCGGTTGGCGGCCTCGCGCTCGATCATCGAGGCCAGCGTCACCATCTGGTCCAGCGTCAGCTTGGTATCGTAGGCCTCCACCTCGTGATACGCGCCCTCCGCGTCGGCGTAGTACTCGGTGCGGTTGGCGTAGTACACGCTGTCGATCACCTTGTTGTGCTGGTTCAGCAGCGTGCGGATGATGCTCTCGGCGGTGGCGGACGTGAACACGCGATAGGTGTCCGGTGCGAGGTAGCCCTCCAGAGCGTACTTGCGGCCCGCGAGCGTGCCGGCGTTCTGGGCGTCGCGCAGCGCGTAGCTGCTGCCCACAAACAGGTCCGCGTTGTTGCACAGCGAGAGGAACTCGCGCGTGTCCTCCAGCGCGCCGATCGACACGAGGTAGTCGGCGATGTCCTCACAGGTCCAGCCGGGCACGATCGTGATCACGCGCTCGTTGGTCTGGCTGCCGGAGGTCAATTCCTCGATGATCTGGTTCACGTTCATGCCGGGCGACAGCTTGAACACGCCGTAGCTCAGCGAGTTCGTCAGCCCCTTGAACTGCACCATGTACTTGAACACGCGCTTGTCGCGCAGCAGCTTTGCCTCCTGGAGCCGCTGGCCGATCTGGGTGACGGTCTCGCCGCTGTCGATGCGGAAGTCCACCACGCCGGCGTCGTCCGCGGCCACGGGCGCGAAGAACGCGCCGTAGACGCGGTCGTAGCCGATGGAGACCATGCCGATCACCATCAGCACGCTGCACAGGAAGATCAGGATCGGCCTGAGCAGCTTCCACAGCCAGGCGTACCAGTACAGGCCGTACTCGCGGTCCTCGTGCAGCGCGCGGATGCTGTACTTCTCCGACTGGATCACCGGCCTGCGCCGGGCCGCGCGCCTCTTGCGTTTTCTAACCATTGATAACTCCTAACTCAATTCTGCGCCAGCATGTCCAGATCGACGCCGGCCACGTCGGCGAGGATCTTGAAGATGTCGGACAGCATGCGCTGGAAGCGGAACTCCGCCATCAGGAAGGCGCTGACGTCCGGGTTGAACTGCAACAACGCCCCGATCTGCTGGAGCCGCTGCAAGTCCTCCTCGGGCATATTCTCGCCCGCGGCCAGCTTCGCCTGCATCCGAAATTGCAGGCGCTTGTACTCGTCCAGCAGCGCCTTGTTGGTGCCGTCGTCGTAGGCGGTCTCCTTCAGGCGCATGTACTCGCGGTACTCCTCGCTCTCCTTCAGCGCCCGCGCCAGCGCGTGCGCCTGGTCGTATGGATTCATGGTTGCCTCGCTTTCGTTGGGGACGGGCGGGCGGCGCAACGCCGCCCCTACAATTCCTGTTCCCTGTTCCCTGTTCCCTAAATCTCCACAATAATCGGCAATATCATCGGATTGCGCTTGATGGCGTCGTAGATGTAGCGCTGCACGCTCTCGCGCACGTCGTTCTTCAGCCGGTTCCACTCGCTGGAATCGATGGGCCCGAAGGCGTCGATGGCGCGGGCGGCGGCCAGGCGCGCGCCCTCCACCAGCTCGTCGGACTCGCGCACGTACACGAAGCCGCGGCTGATGATGTCCGGGCCGGACACGACCGTGCCCAGCTCGTGGTCGAGGCCCATCACGACGATCAGCAGGCCGTCCTCGGACAGGTGCTTGCGGTCGCGCAGCACCACCGCGCCCACGTCGCCGATGCCCAGGCCGTCGATCAGCACCGAGCCGCTCGGGGCCACGCCGGTCACGTCGATGGAATCCCTGTCCAGCTCGATCACGTCGCCGATCTCCACCATCAGCACGTCGTCCTCGGGCATGCCCAGCGATTTGGCCAGGTTCGCGTGGTGGTACAGGTGGCGGTACTCGCCGTGCACGGGGATGAAGAAGCGCGGCTTGATCAGCGAGTGCATCAGCTTCAGCTCCTCCTGCCGGGCGTGGCCGGAGACGTGCACCTCCGCCAGCGATTCGTAGATCACGTTCGCGCCGATGCGGATCAGCTGGTTGATGACGCGCGACACGCTCTTCTCGTTGCCGGGAATGGGCGTGGCGGAGATGATCACCATGTCGCTCTCGCGGATCTCCAGCTTGCGGTGCTCGGCGAACGCCATGCGCGAAAGGCCGCTCATCGGCTCGCCCTGGCTGCCGGTGGTGACGACGGCGATCTGCTCGTCGGGATAGCGGTCGATCTCCTCCGCGGTGATCAGCGTGCCCTCGGGGATCTTCAGATAGCCCAGCTGCATGGCGACCTTCGACACGTTCACCATGCTTCGGCCCATCAGGCACACCTTGCGGTGGAACCGCACGCAGCTGTCCACCACCGCCTGGATGCGGTGCACGTTGCTGGCGAACATCGCGATGATCACGCGGCCCGTCGCCTTCTGGAACTGGTCGTTGAAGGTGGCGGCCACCTTCTTTTCTGACATCGTGTAGCCCGGGCGCTCGGCGTTGGTGGAGTCCGCCATCAACAGCAGCACGCCCTCCTGTCCAAGCTCCGCGAGACGGCCCAGGTTGATGGGCGCGCCGTCCAGCGGCGTGTAGTCCACCTTGAAGTCGCCGGTGTGCACGATCAGGCCCACGGGCGTGTGGATCGCCAGCGCGCAGGCCCCGGCGATGGAGTGGTTCACGTGGATGAACTCCACCGTGAAGCAGCCCGCCCGGATCACGTCGCCCTCCTCCACCACGTTCAGCGGCGCGACGTTTTGCAGCCGGTGCTCCTTCAGCTTGTGCTCGCACAGCGCCAGCGTCAGCTTCGTGCCGTACAGCGGGGCCGGCAGGTTGCGCAGCACGTAGGGCACCGCGCCGATGTGGTCCTCGTGGCCGTGGGTGATGAAGTAGCCCCGGATCTTGTCCTTGTAGTGCTCCAGGTAGCTGGTGTCGGGGATCACCAGGTCCACCCCGGGCATGTCCTCGCGCGGGAACACGCTGCCCAGGTCGATCACGATGATGTCATTTTGATATTCCAGCACCGTCAGGTTCTTGCCGATCTCTCCGAGACCGCCCAGCGGTATGATCTTCAGTTTGGGTTCCTTGTTTTTTCTGGACAAACCATTGCCTCCTTTATAGCTTCGTTGGGGTATCCTATATTGGACGCCGCGGCTTCCCCGCGCGCGCTCGATTCCATGTCAGTGCAAGACCGGTAACATTCAGTATGCGCCGTCAGAATAAAGCATACCAAAATAAGTATAGCACAATTTCCGTTAAAATCACAGCCAAAGGCATGTTTTTATCGGAAATTGTGCGTAAAAAAGATCCTTCGACTCCGCTGACGCGCCGCTCAGGATGACAGGCGATACGATGTCATTCTGAGCGCAGGTGCAGCCGAAGTCGTGCCGCAGGCTTGCAAAGCAAAGAATCTTCTGTTTTAAAACACTACCGATTCCTGTCGATCATGGCCTTCAGGGCGTCCTTGGTCTGCACGCCCACGGCCTTGTCCACGGCCTTGCCGTCCCGGAACAGGTACAGCGTCGGGATGGCCTGGATGCCCAGACCCATG
>CACYET010000215.1 GCA_902773515.1 uncultured Eubacteriales bacterium
GACCTGATGAATAAAAAGGTCCTTCGCTTCGCTCAGGATGACATCATTATAAAAGGTGTCATCCTGAGCAAAGCGAAGGATCTTAAAACCAGCGCCCTTCGTTTTAAGGAGCGCTGGTTTTTATCTTACTTCTCGACGGCGGCCTTGGCCTTCTCCGCCAGCACCGCGAACGCGGCGGGATCGGAGATCGCCAGCTCGGACAGCATCTTGCGGTTGATGTCGATGCCGGCCACCTTCAGGCCGTTGATCAGCCGGGAGTAGCTGAGGCCGTTGATGCGGGCCGCCGCGTTGATGCGGGCGATCCACAGGCGACGGAAGTCGCGCTTCTTCAGCTTGCGGCCGATGTAGGCATAACGCAGGGAGCGGCGAACCTGTTCGCTGGCCGCGCGATACTGCTTGCTCTTGGCGCCAAAGTAACCCTTGGCGAGCTTCATAACCTTACGCTTTTTCTTCTGTGCGTTGACAGCACGCTTGATCCTTGCCATTTTTGATTCGCCTCCTTACTTGTACGGAATCAGTTTCTTCATGGTCCGACCCTCGGTGGTGGTCAGATAGGCGGCTTTGCGCAGATTGCGGGTGCGCTTGGTGGGCTTCTTGGTCAGGATGTGACGCTTGAAGGCCTGAGCGCGCTTGACCTTGCCGCTCTTGGTGAGATTAAAACGCTTTGCGGCGCCCTTGTGCGTCTTCTGCTTGGGCATGGGGTTTTCCTCCTCTCGTCATTCGGTAATCAGTCCTGTGCTCTCGGGGAGATGAACATGGACATGTTGCGGCCCTCGATCTGCGGGGGCTTGTCCACGGTGCCATACTCCTTGATTCGATCGGCAAACTCTACCATGACCTTGCGGCCAATTTCGGAGTGGGTAATCTGGCGACCGCGGAAGCGGATCGTCACCTTCACCTTGTTGCCGTCCTTGAGGAACTTCACGGCGTTCTTGAACTTCACGTCGATGTCGTGATCCTCGATGGTGGCGGAAAGGCGAACCTCCTTGACGTTAATGACCTTCTGATTCTTGCGGAACTCGCGCTCTTTCTTGGACTGCTCGAAGCGATACTTGCCGTAGTCCATGAGCTTGCAAACCGGCGGCCGGGCCTGCGGGGCGATCTTGACCAGGTCAAGCTGGCGCTCCTCTGCCAGGGCCAGAGCGTCGCGGCTGGACATGACGCCCAGCTGTTCGCCGTTCTGATCCACAACGCGCACTTCGCGGTCGCGAATCTCCTCGTTAATCATGAGATCGTTAATACCGGAACACCTCCCAATATCGTTTGCCATATGAAAAAGAGCAGCGCATGCGCGCCGCCCTTTCAAGCCCCGTCACGGGACCCTCTATTGTGCCAGAAACCGTTACAGCGTTAGCCGCAAGGTGAGAAGTCGGCGCTTCTGCTTACCTGAAGTATTATAGCAGGGCTTACGGAGGATTGCAAGGGAAATTGATGTTAATTCTCAGGCAAAACGCCTGCGTACACCAAGAGTTCAGAGTTGAGAGTTGAGTGAATAGTGAAAGGCAGCCAAAGCTATCTTTCTCTAAACTCTAAACTCTTAACTCTCAACTCTATTCTCTTACGGCTCCTATCGCGCTGAACGCGACGAACACGGCGAGGTTCACCGCCACGATGCCCGCGCCCGTTGGCAGCGAATAGACGCAGGAGAGCATCATGCCCACGAAGAAGCAGCCGACGGAGATCAGCGCCGCGCTGATGGTGACGGACTTGAAGCGCGAGAACACGCGCATCGACGACAGCGCCGGGAAGATGATCAGGCTCGAAATCAGCAGCGTGCCCATCATCCGCATGCCCACCACCACCGTCAGCGCCGTCAGAAGCGCGATCAGCAGGTTGTAGCCCCCGGCCTTCACGCCGGTTGCGCGGGCAAAGGGCTCGTCGAACGTGACGGCGAAGATCCGCGGGTAGAACAGCACGAACAGCACCAGCACCACCGCGGAAAGCCCTGCCGACAGCCACACGTCGCCGCTGGACATGGCCAGGATCGAGCCGAACATGTAGTTGTACACGTCCACGTTCATGCCGCTGGTCATGCTGGTGACGATCACGCCCACGGCCAGCGCGCTGGTGGAGATCAGGGCGATGGCGGAGTCGCCGCGCATCCGGCTGCGCTCGCTGATGCGCAGCAGCATGAACGCGCACAGCACGACCACCACCAGCGTGAACGGCAGCGGGTTCTTCGCAATGCCGCCGCACAGCCTCGCCGCGAACGCGCGAACGCCCGCGGGCAGGAACGCCGGCAGGCCGTCCGTCGTGACGAAGCCCAGCGCCATCGCGACGGTCAGCGCGCCGAAGCCCACGTGGGACAGGCCGTCGCCGATCATCGAATAGCGCTTCAAGACCAGCGTCACGCCCAGCAGCGACGCGCACAGCGACACCAGCAGGCCCACCGCCAGCGCGCGCCGGATGAACTTGTATTGGAGGTACGCGCCGAACTCGGTGAACGCCCGGCCGATGTCCGGCAGGTGGAAAAGCGCCCACGCGAGCATCAGTATCAGCAGCGCCCACAGCGTGATCGCGCCACCGCGGCGCGGCTTTTCGCCCGGGCGGCGGGGACGTCTCTGAAGCGCCTTTTGCAACAGCTCACCCACGCGCCGTCACCGCCCCTTCCGCGAATTTCGTCCGGTAGTCCTGAACGCCGCCGAAGAAGTCCATGCCGCGGTTCATCACCAGCACCTTGTTCGCGTCCCGCATCGCACCGCCGAGGTCGTGCGACACCATCACCACGGCAACGCCGTGCTTGCGGTTCAGGTCGCGGATCACGTCGTACAGCTCCGCGGCGGCGGCGGGGTCGAGGCCCGTCACCGGCTCGTCGAGCAGCAGCATCGCGTCCGTCGCGCAGAGCGCCCGCGCCAACAGCGTCCTCTGCTGCTGGCCGCCGGAGAGCGTGCGAAAAGACTTCTTCCTGTACTTCAGTACGTCCAGCAGCGCCATGTTCGCCTCGGCCTTCTGCCGGTCGGATTTGTTGTAGAAGCAGCGCGTCCCCATGCGGTTGACGCACCCGGAGAGCACGACTTCCTCCACCGAGGCGGGAAAGTCGCGCTGGGCGGCGGTCTGCTGGGGCAGGTAGCCGATGCGGTTCTTCACCAGCCCGTCGCCGTAGGCGATCCTGCCGCTCCTCGGCCGGACGAGGCCCAGCATCGCGCGGATCAGCGTGCTCTTGCCGGAGCCGTTCTCGCCCACGATCACCAGGTAGTCGCCGGGGTTCACCTCGAATGAGACGCGGTCCACCGCCACCGTGCCCTCAAAGGCAATGGTGACATCATTCATGGCCATCAACGCCATGCTCCACCGCCTCCCCGCCGTCGATCCGGCATTTTTCGCACACGCCCACCAGTATCGTCTCGCGCGGGTCCAGCCGGAAGCCGTGCTCCTGCATCAGGTGGTCGGACATCGCGCGCATCAGCGAACAGTCCACGTGCATCAGGTTCCCGCATCGGCTGCACATCATGTGGAAGTGGTCGTCGCAGCGGGCGGCGTCCACCACGTGCTGGTACTGCGTGATGCCCTGCATGCCCTGGTACTTGCGCACGCTGCCCTGCTCGGCCAGCGCCTCCAGCGTGCGGTAGACGGTCGATCGTCCGATCTTCTCGCCGCGCTCCTGCATCTCGAACACGACCT
>CACYET010000216.1 GCA_902773515.1 uncultured Eubacteriales bacterium
CGCCTCCACTTCTTCGATGTGGAAACCGAGAAGACCATCCTCTCCCGCGACTAAGCAAAATCGCAATCGCGCCCCGTCCGTTCGGACGGGGCGCTTCTTATCATCAATCGGATTATACCTGTAAACCTCCGATCCCACAATCATTATTCATTCTTCAGTCTTAAGCTTTCAGTATTCATTTGGAAAAAGCTGTATAGGATAATGAAGAATGAAGACTGAAAACTGAAGAATGAACGATTGTCGACGCCATCCTACGGATCGGATGTCGCCGACCCGGAAAACGTTCCGTTTTCCTAATCGTGCCCAAATACAAGAATACAAAAAAGCGCCTTTCGGCGTTTTTTGTTGGCGGAGAAGGAGGGATTTGAACCCTCGCGGCAGTTATCCCACCCTACTCCCTTAGCAGGGGAGCCCCTTCGGCCTCTTGGGTACTTCTCCACGACGTATGAAATTGGCGGAGAGAGAGGGATTCGAACCCCCGGTGCCTTTCGGCATCACTGGTTTTCAAGACCAGCGCCTTAAACCACTCGGCCATCTCTCCTGAACCAAACCAGCGAAAAGTATTATAACAGATATTCAGGTCGATGTCAACCGATTTAAGGCGCTTTTCTCAATTTTATTGTTCCTGCATGTCAGGGCTTCTGGAGCGTGAACGTGAACTCCGCGCCCTTGCCGGGCTCGCTCTTGACCCAGATGTCGCCGCCCATCAGGCGCGTGACCAGCTTGGCGATCGACAGGCCCAGGCCCGTGCCGGTCGTGCGCATGCGCGAGCGATCGGCCTTGTAGAAGCGCTCCCAGATCATCGCCAGGTCCTTGGGCTCGATGCCGCAGCCGGTGTCGCGCACGCCCGCCGCGATGTGCGCGCCCGCGTCATAGGCGAAAACGGTCACGCTGCCGCCGCGCGGCGTGAAGCTGAGCGCGTTGTCGATCAGGATCACCAACACCTGCATGATCCTGTCCTCGTTGCCCAGGCACGCCAGGCGCGTCCCGTCCGTCTCAACGGTCAGGCTCACGCCGGCCTCGTCCGCGATGCCCTTCATGCTGCGCGCCGCGGCCTCTAGTATGCCGGGCAGCTCCATCGGCTCCAGCTCCACGCGGATGCGCCCGTCCTGCAGGCGGGACATGTCCAGCATGTCGCCCACCAGCTTTTCGAGCCTTATCGTCTCCTTCAGGATGATGCGGTAACTCTCCTGGCGCTCCTCTTCGGTGTCCATGCAGCCGTCGATCAGCGGCTCCACCATGCCGCGGATGCCGGTCAGCGGCGTGCGCAGCTCGTGGGAGATGTTGGCCACGTAGTCGCGGCGAAGCTGCTCCATGCGCTGCGCCTCGGACACGTCGCGCAGCAGGCACACCGTGCCCAGGATCGCGCCGCTCTCGTCGGTCAGGGCCGTGGCCGCGGCGTGGATGGCGCGGTGGGAGGCGTTCTCCCACTCCATCTCTTCGCTCTGGCCGGTCTCGATGCAGCGCTGCAAAAGCGCCTTCAGCGGGTCGAACAGCGCGTCGTCGCCGCGCTCGCCCAGGAAGTCGGCGGCGCTGTCGGCCTCCACCAGCTCCAGGAAGGCGGCGTTGGCGTGCACCACGTGCCAGTCCATGTCCACAGCGATCAGGCCCTCCCCGATGCCGGAGATGACCAGTTCCAGCTTGTCGCGCTCCTTGCGCAGGTTCTTGATGACGTCCATCAGGCGGCCGGACATGCTGTTGAGCGCGTGGCCCAGTTCGCCGATCTCGTTGTCGGGCAGGGCCGGGATGCGCTCGGCATAGACGCCATCCTCCATGCGCCGGGCCGCGCGGGTGATGCGCTGGATGGGCTTGACCAGCATGCGCGTCTGCTGCATGGCCAGCAGCACTGCCAGCAGCACCGATATGCCCACCACCACGGCCAGCATCAGCCGAAGCATCCGCGACAGGCTGCGCAGGCTCTCGATGGGCTGGGCCAGGATCACGCCGCCGCGCACCGCGCCGGCGTCGTCCAGGATCGGCGCGCCCACGAGGATCACCACCGCCTGCGCGAACTCAAACCGGCGCTGCGCGGAAACCTTCTCCCCCGCCAGCACGCGGCTGGCGAACTCGCGGTCGATGGCGTCGGCGACCTCCACCCAGTGGAACTCGTCCACGCCGTCCCGCTCCTCGCCCTCCTGCGGGTCGGGGTATTCCTGGCTCATCAGTATGATCTCGTTGTCCTCGGCCAGGTAAAACACCTTCGCGCCGGTGAGCTCCTCGAACGTGCGCACGGTGCGCTTGCGCGGCACGATGCCGCCGTCCGGGGCCTCCATGCTGCCCTCGGCGATGCGCCCGGCCTTCTCCAGCAGGTCGCTCACGCGCGTCTGGCGTATGTACTGCGAGGACAGCGTGTAGCTGATGGCGCTCGCCAGCGCGATGACGACCACCGCCAGCGTGATGTGGCTGAGCAGCGTCTTCGCGCCGATGCTCAGCGCCTGCGTCTTTCGTTTCATGGCACCGGATTAATTCCGCGCACCGCCTTCCACTTCAAATCGATAGCCGATGCCCCAGACCGTCTTGATGTCCCAGTCGTTGCCCTCGACGCACAACTTCGCGCGGATGCGCTTGATGTGGCTGTCCACAGCGCGCGTGTCGCCCAGGAAGTCGTAGCCCCAGATGCTTTGCAGCAAATGCTCGCGGCTGAACACCATGCCGGGGTTGCTCGCCAGCGTCCAGAGGATCTCCGTCTCCTTGGGCGTGCAGGGCACCGGCTGGCCGTTCAGCTTCACGGTAAAGGCGTTCATGTCGATGTCGAGGTTGCCCACGACCAGGTGCGCTGACTTGTCCTCCGGCTTCATCTCGTGCATGCGCCGCAGCACCGCCTTCACCCTCGCCAGCACCTCGCGGGGGCTGAAGGGCTTGGTGATGTAGTCGTCCGCGCCCATCTCCAGGCCCAGGAGCTTGTCAAACTCCTCGCCCTTCGCCGTGAGCATGATGATCGGCAGGCTGGACTCCTTGCGGATCTCCCGGCAGACCATCAGGCCGTCCATGCCGGGCATCATGATGTCGAGTATGGCGATGTCCGGGCGCATCTTGTGCACCTGCTCCACCGCCTGGTTGCCGTCGTAGGCGGAGATCATCTGGTAGCCCTCGCGCCTGAAATAGGCGTTCAGCGACTGATGCACGTTCGGGTCGTCGTCCGCCACCAGTATCCTGTATCCGCTTCGATTTTCTTCCATGTTCAACCCTCCCTGCGGATATTCATCTACAATTTAACAGAAATATTTGTCAAAACTGTGGCTTTGCGCGCGATTTGTAGATAATATCGCGTCATATCCCATGTAACAGGCGCATACAAATAGATTGTCGAATCGACGCGGCGCCGCCGCTATTATTGTATCACAGTGCGCGCGTTCACGCAATGCGACAAATTTTGCCGCGCGTGCGAGCGCCGCGAACGGCTCATAATAGCGATGCCGGTTCACGGCGATTGCGAGGCGAGCGACATGCGCAGTGTGCGCGGATTGGTGGGCATGCCGGTGGTGTGCGAGGGCAAGCGGTTCGGGCGCGTGCTGCGGGCGGACCTGGCCGGGGACCTGAGGCGCATGGACGGCGTCTGGGTCGGCGCGGGGCTGCGCGGCGCGCGCTACATCCCCGCCGAACGCTT
>CACYET010000217.1 GCA_902773515.1 uncultured Eubacteriales bacterium
TCATCATCTGCCAGTCGATGATCGCCTCCGGCTCGATGACGCGCGCGCTGAAGGGCCAGATGATCCCGATCTGCGTGTACATCGTGATGGCCGTCTCGCTGAACCTGGTCGTGGGCATCTCGGGCGAACTGAGCCTGGGCCACGCGGGCTTCATGTGCGTCGGCGCGTTCTCCGGGGCCATCGCCTCGTCCTGGCTGCTGGCGGCGCTGAACATGGAAAATGAGATCCTGCGCCTGGTGCTGTCGATGCTGGCGGGCGGCGTGCTGGCGGGCGTCGCGGGCGTGCTGATCGGCATCCCCGTGCTGCGCCTGCGCGGCGACTACCTGGCCATCGTGACGCTGGCCTTCGGCGAGATCATCCGAAACGTGCTGAACTGCCTGTACTTCTCGCTGGACGGCAGGCGCCTCTGCGTGGCCTTCAACAGCCCGAACGTACCGGGCACGGTGGTCGTCAACGGCCCCGCGGGCACGGCGGGCATCCAGAAGATCGCGTCGTTCCCGGTGGGCTTCGCGCTGATCCTGTTCACGCTGTTCGTGGTGCTGAACCTGATCAACAGCCGCTCCGGCCGCGCCATCATGGCCACGCGCGACAACCGCATCGCGGCCGAGGCCATGGGCATCAACGTTACCAAGTACAAGATGATGGCGTTCGTCACCAGCGCCGTACTGGCGGGCATGGCGGGCGCGCTCTACGGCCTGAATTTCTCCACCGTCGCGGCCAGCAAGTTCAAGTTCGACACGTCGATCCTGGTGCTGGTGTTCGTCGTGCTGGGCGGCATCGGCAACATCTGGGGCAGCATCGTCGCGGCGGCGCTTTTGACGGTCCTGCCGGAGTTGCTGCGCGCGTTCGCGGACTACCGCATGCTGGTGTACGCGATCGTGCTGATCCTGGTGATGCTGGCGACGAACAACCCGATCATCCGCTCGCTGTTTGACCGGCTGATCCACCGCAGGAAGCCTGCCGCGCAGGCGCAGAGGGGAGGCGCTTCCGAATGAGCGAAAACGCGAAGAAAAAGCGCATGCTGGACACCAAGATGGTGCCCGCACCGAGCCACGGCATCATCCCTGAGCGCGACTACTACAGCACGCCCGTGCTGGAGGCGCGGCACCTGGGCATCGAGTTCGGCGGCCTGAAGGCCGTGGACGACTTCAACCTCATCATCGGCAAGACCGAGATCGCCGGCCTGATCGGCCCCAACGGCGCGGGCAAGACGACCGTGTTCAACCTGCTGACGAAGGTCTACCAGCCCACGATGGGCACCATCATGGTCAACGGCAAGGACACCGCCGGCATGAACACCGTGCAGGCCAACAAGCTGGGCATCGCCCGCACGTTCCAGAACATCCGCCTGTTTGACAACATGACGGTGGAGGACAACGTGCGCATCGGGCTGCACAACCAGGTGAAGTACGGCATGTTCACCGGCATCTTCCGCATGCCCGCCTACTGGAAGCAGGAGAAGAAGCAGCACGAGCAGGCGCTGGAGCTGCTCAGCCTGTTCGACATGCAGGATCTGGCCGGGGCCCGTGCGGGCTCGCTGCCCTACGGCGCGCAGCGCCGGCTGGAGATCGTGCGCGCGCTGGCGACACATCCGTGCCTGCTGCTGCTGGACGAGCCCGCGGCCGGCATGAACCCGCACGAGACTGAGGAATTGATGCGCAACATCATCAAGATCCGCGACCAGTTCCAGATCGCCGTGATGCTGATCGAGCACGATATGAACCTGGTCATGGGCATCTGCGAGGGCATCTGCGTGCTGAACTACGGGCGGATCATCGCCAAAGGCACCGCGGACGAGATCCAGGCAAACCCGACCGTGATCGAGGCCTACCTGGGCAAGAAGAAGGAGGGCTGAGCATGAGCGAATCGAATCCGGCGAAGAGCCTCCTGAAGGTCGACGACATCCACGTCTACTACGGCAGCATCCACGCCATCAAGGGCATCTCCTTCGAGGTGCGCGAGGGCGAGATCGTGACGCTGATCGGCGCGAACGGCGCGGGCAAGTCCACCACGCTGAACACCGTCTCCGGCCTGCTTAGGCCCCGCAGCGGCCTGATCACGTTCGAGGGCAAGAGCATCGTGGGCATCGGCGCGAGCAAGGTCGTGAGCCTGGGCATGGCGCTGTGCCCGGAGGGCCGCCGCGTGTTCCAGCAGATGACCGTGCGCGAGAACCTGGAGATGGGCGGCTTCTGCCGTCCGAACGACGAGATCCCGGCCTCGCTGGAGAACGTCTACAAGCGCTTCCCGCGCCTGAAGGAGCGCGAAAAGCAGATCGCCGGCACGCTCTCCGGCGGCGAGCAGCAGATGCTGGCGATGGGCCGCGCGCTGATGAGCAAGCCGAAGCTGCTGATGCTGGACGAGCCCTCGATGGGCCTGGCCCCGATCCTGGTCGAGCAGATCTTTGACATCATCGCCGAGCTGCACGCCTCCGGCACCACGATCCTGCTCGTCGAGCAGAACGCCCAGATGGCGCTCTCCGTGGCGGATCGCGCCTACGTGCTGGGCACCGGCAAGATCACCATCTCCGGCCCCGCCCAGGACGTCCTCGCCGACGATCGCGTCCGCGCGGCATATTTGGGCGGATAGGGAACAGGGAACAGGGAAAACGGCTGCCGCGCGGCGGCCGTAGGGGCGGCGTTGCGCCGCCTTCCTATACCGATCAAGATTCTTCGACTTCGGCTGCGCCTTCGCTCAGAATGACACGCCATCGCTACGACTGTCATCCTGAGCGAAGCGGCAGCGGAGTCGAAGGATCTTTTCCATTTCGTCTGTAATTGCGGCCCTTTTTTGCGTTTTGTGCGAAGAATTAATATGTTACCTCTTGATTATTTGGTCAACATGCGGTATAACTTAAGTGATGGTTTTAAACTGGATGATTATGGGGCAGAGGAGCAACGGATGAGGAAGCCGGATGGTGCGGTGCTGACGCAGACGGCGCGGGTCGCCGCGGGCGTGGCGGCGCTGGTAGCGCTGATGCTGATCGTCTACGCGATCATCGGAAGGCTCAGCCTGCCGGTGGTTGCGGGCGGCGTGTACTCGGGCCTGCTGGGCGTGGCGAACTTCTTTGTCATGGGCCTGATGGTGCAGTCCATCACCGAGCGCATGGCCGAGAAGGAGCGGACGGAGCAGGAGATCGCCGACATGAGCCTGCAGATGCAAAACCGCATGACGGCCTCCTACAACCTGCGCATGATCGCGCTGTTCGCGCTGCTGGTGCTTGGCATCGCGGTGTTCAAGTTCGACCCGCTGGCCACGATCCTGCCCTCCGTTTTCCCGAGCATCGTCATCAGAATCCTGCAAATCGCAGAGGCCAGGAAGGCCCCCAAAGGAAGTGAAGAGCCTTGAATCTCGACGTCCACGGCGCGAGAATCATCTGTGAGATTCCCGTCAAGATACCGGTTCTGGGCAACATCGTCATCACCGAGACCGTAGTGAACACCTGGATCGTCATGGCCGTGATCCTGGGCCTTTGCCTGTTCATGACCCACGGCATGCAGGTGCACGCGCGCACCAAGCGCCAGATCGTCGCGGAGTTCATCGTGAAGAAGGTGAACGCGATGGTGGGCGAAAACATGGGCGAGCGCTTTTTGAAGGTGGGTTACGCCCGTCCTTGCCGTTATTCTTGGCAAAATACATGGCGCTGTCGGCCTTCTGCTCGCTGTCCAGCATGATCGGCATGTACGCGCCGACCTCCGACCTGTCCACGCTGCTGGGCTGGTCGCTGATGGTGTTCGTGCTGATCACCTACAACAAGTTCCGCGCGGGCGGCCCGCTGGGCTACATCAAAGGCTACTTCGAGCCCATCCCGGTGCTGCTGCCCTTCAACATCATCTCCGAGTTCGCAACGCCCCTCTCCATGGCGTTCCGTCACTTCGGCAACATCGCGTCGGGCTCCGTCATCACCGGGCTCATCTACGCGGCGCTGGCCGGGCTGTCCGCCGCCATCTTCAGGCTGATCCCCGGCGTGGTGGGGCAGACGCTGGCGCAGATCCCGCTGTTCCAGGTGGGCATTCCCGCGATCTTCTCCATCTATTTCGATATCTTCTCCAGTCTCCTGCAGGCGTTCATCTTCTGCATGCTGACGATGATGTACATCGGCTCGGCGGCGGAGGGTTAAGCATACAACACTCAAACACTATATTCTTGGGAGGAATTTCACAATGAATGAACAGCTCTGGACCAAAGCAATCGTCATGGGTTCTTCCGCCATCGGCGCCGGCCTGGCCATGATCGCCGGTATCGGCCCCGGTATCGGCGAAGGTTACGCCGTCGGCAAGGCCTGCGAGGCCATCGGCCGCCAGCCGGAGTGCAAGGGCACCGTTCAGTCCACCATGCTGCTGGGCTGCGCCGTGGCCGAGACCACCGGTATCTACGGCTTCATCGTCGCGCTGCTGCTGATGTTCGCCAACCCCTTCATCGGCAAGCTGTAAGGCGAAGGCAAGCAGACACAATCTTTTCCGGGAGGAATATCCGTGGATAAGGTACAGGAGTTTATCTCGATAACGCCCTGGACGATCGTCTTTCAGATCTGCAACCTGCTGATCCTGTGCGCGCTGATCCGCAAGTTCCTGTGGAAGCGCGTGATGGCCGTGCTGGACAAGCGCCAGGCCGAGATCGACGGCATCTACAGCGCCGCTGAGGGCGACCGCGAGGACGCCGCCCAGATGAAGCGGGAGTACACCGAGAAGATGTCCAGCGCCCGCGACGAGGCCGACCGGCTGGTGAAGAACGCGGTGGACAATGCCCAGCGCCGCGGTGACGCCATCGTGGAGGAGGCCCGCAACGAGGCCACCCACATGAAGCAGAAGGCCGAGAATGAGATCGAGCAGGAGAAGCGCAAGGCTTACTCCGAGCTGATGGGCGAGATCTCCGGCATGGCCGCGGACATCGCGGGCCGCATGGTGGAGCGGGAGATCAACCCGGACGACCATCGCGAGCTGGTGGAAGAGTTTATCAAAAGCGCAGGTGAGGCGTCGTGACGAACCTGGCGAGGGAATACGGCGAGGGCCTGTATGAGCTCGCGCGGGACGAGGAGCTTCGCCCGATGCTGTTCGAGCAGCTCTCCGACGTCAGCGCGCTCTTGAAGCAGGAGCCGCAGTTCGTGCGCCTGCTATGCTCGCGCGCCGTGGAG
>CACYET010000218.1 GCA_902773515.1 uncultured Eubacteriales bacterium
CCTTCGCGGGCGTGGTGACGCGCACCTGGTCGCCGACGGCGCCGTTCGAGAAGCGCACGCCGGGCGTGACCGTGACGAAGCCCGCGCCGCAGCTGCCGTGCACCACCGGGCTCTCCAGCGGCGAGCACACCACGCCGTCGAGGCCCGCCGCGCGGGCGTTCTGCGCGTAGTGGAGCACCACGTCGGGAAGGGACTTGTCGATGAGCAGCTCGTCCTTCATGCGCTGCTCGCTGGTGCTGGTCAGCTGCGTGACGGCGATCAGCAGCGGGCGCGTGCCGTCGGGGCGCGTGAGGCCCTCCAGCGCGGCCTTCATCATCTCGATGGTGCCGAAGGCGTGCAAATTCGTCATGTCCACGTCGAGGTCCCGCAGCACCGCCATGCTCTTCTTCACGGTGTTGGGGATGTCGCAGAGCTTGAGGTCGAGGAAGATCTTGTGGCCGCGGCGCTTGATCTCGCGAACGATGTCCGGCCCCGCGCCGTAGAACAGCTCCATGCCGATCTTCACGTACGGCTTGCGGGCCTCCCCGGCGAATCGGTCGAGGAATGCGAGCGCCGCCTCGCGGCTGGGGAAATCGCAGGCGATGATGACGTCCTTACCCATGATGCGCACCTCCAATGATGTCTGAAAGATTTTCGATGCCGTATTTCTGCATGACCCCGGGCAGCGCCTCGATGATCTGCGGGCAGGCGAGGGGGTTGACCAGGTTTTCCGCGCCGACCTGCACCGCCGTGGCCCCGGCCAGCATCATCTCGAGCACGTCCTCGGCGCTCGAAACGCCGCCCATGCCGATGATCGGGATGCTGACGGCCTCGTACACCTGCCAGACCATCCGCAGCGCCACCGGCAAGATCGCCCGGCCCGAGAAGCCGCCCATCCTGTTGGCGATGATCGGCGCGCGCCGCTTCAGATCGATGCGCATGCCCAGCAGCGTGTTGATCAGGCTGATGCCGTCGGCTCCGGCGTCTTCGCAGGCGCGGGCGACGGCGGCGATGTCGGTGACGTTCGGCGTCAGCTTCATGTACACCGGCTTCTTCGCCACGGCCTTGACGGCCCGCGTCACCGCCGCGGCGCTCTCGGGGTCGGTGCCGAAGGACATGCCGCCGTGGTGGACGTTCGGGCACGAGACGTTGATCTCCAGCAGGCCGATGCGCTCGTCGGCGTCGAGCAATTCCGCGCAGTAAGCATAATCTTCCACGCAGAAGCCGGAGATGTTGGCGATGGCGGGCTTGCGGAACACCCTTTCGAGCTTCGGCAGCTCCTCGTCGATCACGGCGCGCACGCCGGGGTTTTGCAGCCCCACGCTGTTGATCATCCCGCCGGTGCACTCCGCGATGCGGGGCAGGGGATTGCCGAAGCGCGCCTCGCGGGTCGTGCCCTTCAGCGCGATGCTGCCCAGCACGTTGATGTCGTAGAGTTCGGCGAACTCGTACCCGAACCCGAACGTCCCGCTGGCGGGGATCACCGGATTGCTCAGTTTCAAGCCGGAGAGAGTGACGGAGAGGTTTGGCATAATACTATCCTTTCAGGATGAGAGTTTAGAGTTGAGAGTTTAGAGTGGAGTTGAAGTCAGCTATTTTCTAAACTCTAAACTCTCAACTCTGAACTCTTGCTGTCGTTGGATGGATTGAATGATCCGCTACCATATGATTTCCTCAAACCTCAACACGGGTCCCTCCTTGCAGATCCGCTTGGGGCCGGCGACGGTCTGGCAGGAGCAGCCCATGCACGCGCCGAAACCGCAGCCCATGCGGGCCTCGAAGGAGAACTGTCCGCCGGAGGCCCTCTGATAGACGGCCTTCAGCATCGGCTCCGGTCCGCAGGCGCAGACGTAGAGCTTCGCGTCCTTCGGCATAGCATCGGTGACGAAGCCGCGCGTGCCCGCGGTGCCGTCGACGGTGGTCACGGTCACGGGCGCGCCCAGCGCGGCGAAGGACATGTCATAGAAGATCTCGGAGGCGGTGTTGAAGCCGAGGATCACCGACGGGCGCTTCCCGGCGGCGATCAGGCGCTTGGCGAGGCCGTACAGCGGCGGCACGCCCACGCCCCCGCCGACGAGCAGCGTCCCGTCCGGGCAGGCGGCGACGTCGTAGCCGTTGCCCAGGCCCGACAGGCAGTCGAGCGCCGCGCCGGGCTTCATTTCGGACATCTGCGCCGTGCCCCTGCCGACGACCTTGTAGATGATCGTCAGGCCGGATTCGTCCCAGTCGCACACGGAGATGGGCCGCCTGAGGAACAGGCCGTCCAGCGCGATGTTGATGAACTGGCCGGGGGCCGTGATCGCGCCCGTGTCGCCCGAGAGCGCCATGCGGTACACGTCCGCGGTCAGGGGGGTGTTTTCGGTGATGGTGTAGGTGACTTGTTTCATGGATGCTCCTTGTCGTCGCGACAACCCCTCAGTCACGGCTGCGCCGTGCCAGCTCCCCTTGCACAGGGGAGCCAGGGTTGCCGCGTGCTCTGTCGGTCAATGAACGCTTTTTCACGCGTCGATGGTGCTCACCGTCAGCGTGGTCTCCTCCAGCACGTCGAGGAGCACGCGCACGGTGTCGAGGGAGGTGAACATGGTCACGTTGTTCTCGGTGGCGGCGCGGCGGATCTTCACGCCGTCGGACAGGGCGTCGTCGGAGTTGATGTTGCGCGTGTTGATGACGTAGGCGATGTGGCCCTGGCGCATGGCCTCCACGATCTCGTTGCTGTCGTCCTCGCTGATCTTCTTCAGCACGTGTGTGCGGATGCCGCGCTCCTTCAGGTAGGCGGCGGTGCCCTCGGTGGCTTCGATGTTGAAGCCCAGGTTGTAGAAGCGGCGGATCAGCGGCTCGGCCTCGGCCTTGTCGCCGCGGGCGATGGTGGCGAACACGGTGCCGTAGTTCTGCAGCCGCAGGCCCGCGGCCTGCAGCGCCTTGAACAGCGCGCGGTTCAGCTTGTCGTCGTAGCCGATGGCCTCGCCGGTGCTCTTCATCTCCGGCGACAGGTAGGCGTCCAGGCCCTTGATCTTGTTGAACGAGAACACCGGCACCTTCACGTAGTGGCGCTTCTTCTCCTCGGGGTAGAGGTCGAAGATGCCCTGCTCCTTCAGCGTCTTTCCGAGGATGGCCTCGGTGGCGATGTCCGCCAGCGACCAGCCCGTCGCCTTCGACAGGAACGGCACCGTGCGGCTGGAGCGCGGGTTGACCTCGATGATAAACACGTTCTCGTCCTTGTCCACGATGAACTGGATGTTGTACAGGCCTACGATGCCGATGCCGATGCCCAGCTTCTTGGCGTACTGCAATATGATGCCCTTGACCTTGTTCGAGATCGAGAACGCGGGATAGACGCTGATGGAGTCGCCGGAATGGATGCCGGTGCGCTCCACCAGCTCCATGATGCCGGGCACGAACACGTCGCGACCGTCGCAGATGGCGTCTACCTCGACCTCCTTGCCCTGGATGTAGTGGTCCACCAGCACGGGCTTGTCGGCGTCGATCTCCACGGCCTCCTTGAGGTAGCGGCGCAGCT
This sequence comes from uncultured Eubacteriales bacterium, assembly GCA_902773515.1. Classification (GTDB taxonomy): domain Bacteria; phylum Bacillota; class Clostridia; order Christensenellales; family Aristaeellaceae; genus UBA2862. The sequence continues at coordinate 3,497 of CACYET010000218.1, forward strand.
GCGCCTCGTTGGACACGATCTGCATCGCGCGCCCGCCCAGCACGAAGCTCGGCCGCACCAGCACCGGGTAGCCGATCTCGGCGGCGGCCCGGAC
>CACYET010000219.1 GCA_902773515.1 uncultured Eubacteriales bacterium
AGCAACGCATCTTCAAAGCGAAGCGCCCCACAAGCCACCAACGCCGAGTATTCGCCCAAACTGTGTCCCGCAACCATATCCGGCTGTTGGATGGTTAGCACTTTGCTGGCAACCACCGAATGGATAAAGACCGCTGGTTGTGTCACCTTGGTTTGTTTCAGGTCTTCCGCTGTACCGTCAAACATGATGTCGGTGATACGGAACCCTAATTTTTCATTTGCACATTCAAACATTTCTTGCGCCAACGGATAGGCATCGTAAAGGTCTTTTCCCATACCCGCATATTGCGCACCCTGTCCGGGAAATACAAATGCTCTCATTTCTATATCGTTTTTATAAATTTCTTTCTACTCTTTTTTATGCCTTTTTCAGTTCCCTCTCCGCCAGCGAAAGCGCGGCGGCAACGGTCTGGTCCATGTCGTAGTACCTGTACTCCCCGAGCCGCCCGCCGAAGATGACCTTTGCCTCGGCGTCCGCGAGCTTTTTATACTCGGCGTACAGCGCGCCGTTCTTTTCGTCGTTGACGGGATAGTACGGCTCGTCGCCCTTCTTCCACTCGCTGCTGTACTCGCGGCTGATGACGGTCTTCGGCAGGTCGTTCCCGTCCGCGTCCTTGCCGAATTCGAACCACTTGTGCTCGATGATGCGCGTGAACGGCGTCTCGCGGTCCGTGTAGTTCACGGCGGCGTTGCCCTGGAAGTTCGGCATATCCAACAGCTCCGTCTCAAAGCGCACTGAGCGATACTCCAGCGTGCCCAGGCGGTAATCGAAGTAGGCGTCGATCGGCCCGGTGTAGACGACCTTGTCCGCCAGCGCGTCAAACTCCGCCTTGTTTTCAAGGTAGTCGCAGCTCAGGCGCACCTCGATGCCGCTGAGCAGGCGCTCGACCAGATTCGTGTAGCCGCCGATGGGAATGCCCTGATAGAGCGCGTTGAAGTAGTTGTTGTCGAATGTCAGCCTTACGGGCAGCCGCTTGATGATGAACGCGGGCAGATCCCTGCAATCCCTTCCCCACTGCTTCTCGGTGTAGCCCTTCACCAGCTTTTCAAAGATGTCGCGCCCCACGAGGCTGATCGCCTGCTCCTCGAGGTTCCTCGGCTCGCCGGTGATCTCCCGGCGCTGCTCGTCGATCTTTGCCCGCGCCTCCTCCGGCGTCACCACTCCCCACATCCTGTTGAACGTGTACATGTTGAAGGGCAGCGAGTAGAGCTCGCCCCTGTAGTTCGCCACGGGCGCGTTGGTGAAGCGGTTGAAGTCGGCAAAGCGCGTCACGTAGTCCCACACCTTCTTGTCGTTCGTGTGGAAGATGTGCGCGCCGTACTTGTGCACGTGGATGCCCTCCACGTCCTCGGTGTACACGTTGCCGGCGATGTTGGGCCGCTTGTCGATCACGAGGACGTTCTTCCCGGCGTCCGTCGCCTGGCGCGCGAACGTCGCGCCGAACAGGCCGGAGCCGACGATGAGGTAGTCGTACATGGGATGGTTCCCTTTCACTTTTTGATATATACGATCACTGGCCGGAATGAAAACCCGTCGATCGTCCCGCCGAGGATCGTCTTGATGCGCTCCCATTTGCGGGTCTTTGACTTTGTCAGCACCCGCCAGATGTGCAGCGGCGTGCGCAGCATCAGCCGCAGGACGCCCCGCGCGCCCTCGCGCCGGTAGACGTACACCTCGTTGCGATACGCCAGCCGATAGCGCGGGATCCTCGAGGCCTCGTCGGTGGAGATGTTGCCGCCGTTGTTGGTCCGGCACCTGTGCACGGTCACGCTCCCGGGGATCACCCAGCAGGGGTATTTTCGGGAAATGCGCCGCGTATACTCCAGGTCGTCAGCCCAGATGAAGAACTCCTTGATGGGCAGGCCGACCTCGCGGACCACCTTCGATGGGATGAGCAGCGACACGAACGTCGCCGCGCCCGCGGGGATGTGGTCGGCGGAGTAATCGCGGATATTGCCCATGCGCAAGTCGCGCTGCACGTTCATCCGGCAGATCGTGCCGTCCGTCCACAGCGCCTTCCCGGACAGCCAGCCATACTCGCCCAGCCGTTCTCCCGCACGCATCAGCGCCTCCAGCGCCGTGGGTTCGGGCATCGAGTCGTCGTCCATGATCCAGACATACTCGCAGCCGGCCTCCACGGCCCTTCTCATGCCAAACTGGAAGCCGCCCGCGCCGCCGAGGTTCGCGCCGGTATTGGCGTAGGTGATCCTCCCCGCTTCGATCAGCGGAAGAAGCGCCTCTTCGGTGCCGTCGTCGCTGGCGTTGTCCACCACGAGGATGTCCATGTCCGGCCAGGTCTGCGCGAAGAGGTGCTCCAGGCAATCGAGCAGCAGCGCCTTGCGGTTCCATGTGACCACGACGGCGGTCACGCGCGCGGCGCTCACGAGAACTTGCCGAGGCCGCTGATGCCCCAGCGCAGCGTGTTCACCAGCGCCGAGGGCATGCCCTGGCGCAGGTATTGGCGGTAGAAGCGATACTGCTTGGCCACCAGCGACAGCTTGTTGCCGGTGGTGCTGCCGGTCAGCACGCGATAGCGCGCCAGCACGGCCGGGTTGCCGTAGGCGGTGCCGGACAGCTTGACGATGTCGTACCAGTAGGCGTAGTCGTCGCGGATGGACTTGAGCTCCTCGTGCAGGTACACCTTGCCGTGGCGCGCGCTGTCGTACAGGCCCGTCAGGCAGCCAATGCGGTCAATTTCCAACGTAAGGATAATTAAATCCTACTTTATTCTTGTCTTCGGAACCGCTGACACCTTGGTTGTTACTATGGATACCGGAGCTGATCTCGTTGGAATTCGCGTCGATGTGTCTGTAGGAACAGCACACGCAGGTGGCGTTCTTCTCCTTCATGAAGGCGAGCTGGCGCTCCAGGAAGTCGCGCTCCCACACGTCGTCGGCGTCGAGCAGCGCGATGTAGCGTCCCTTCGCCCGGCGCATGGCGTTGTTGCGGGCGCTGGCGGTGCCTCCGTTTGGCTGCCGCACCACCTGGATGCGCCCGTCGCGCGCGGCATAACCGGCCGCGACCTGGGCGGTGTTGTCCCGGGAGCCGTCGTCCACGACGATCATCTCCCAGTTGGCATAGGTCTGCCCCAACACCGACTCTATGGTCTCGGCGATGAACCGCTCGCCATTGTAGCATGGCGTGATGATTGAAACCAGTCCGTCAACCACGCGTGCCGTCCCCTTCGTATGCGCCGATTCGGCGCTTCAATACCGGATAACCGATCGTATGCTTACAGCTTCATGCACTCCACGGCCGCGCGCTCGATCGGCAGGCCGGCGCGATAGCGCTGGATGTAGGCGTTGAAGCTTTCGACGTCCGCGGCGTCGGGCTGCACGGTCTCGCCCATCTTGCCTGCGAAGATCCTGTTGGACAGGTAGTCCTCCAGCGTCTCTCCACCTTCCTTGTCGGCCATGTAGCCCGCCAGCAGCGCGATGCCCCACGCGCCGCCCTCGCCCGCGGTCTCCATCACGGCCACCGGCGCGTTCAGAGCCGCCGCCATGATGCGCTGGCCCACGCCCTTGGTCTTGAACAGGCCGCCGTGGCCCAAAATCTGGTCCACCTGCACGCCCTCGTCATCGAGCAGTATGTTCATGCCGATCTTCAGGCTGGACAGCGCGGCGTAGAGGTGCGTGCGCATGAAGTTGGCCAGCGTGAAGCGGCTGTCGGGCGTGCGCGCGAACAGCGGGCGGCCCTCCTCGAAGCCGGTGATGTGCTCGCCGGAGAAGTAGTTGTAGGCCAGCAGACCGCCGACGTCTGCGTCGGCCTCCAGCGCCTTGCGGTACAGCGTGCCGAACAGCTGGTTGGCGTCGGCCTTCATGCCCATCGCCTCGGCGAACTCGCCGAACAGCTTGACCCAGGCGTTCAGGTCGCTGGTGCAGTTGTTGCAGTGCACCATCGCGACGGGCTTGCCGGAGGGCGTCGTGACCATGTCGATCTCGGGATGCACCTTCTTGAGCGCCTTCTCGAGCACGATCATCGCGAACACGGACGTGCCCGCGCTGACGTTGCCGGTGCGCTGGGCCACGCTGTTGGTGGCCACCATGCCGGTGCCGGCGTCGCCCTCGGGCGGGCACAGCGGCGCGCCCGCCTCGAGCGTGCCGCTGGGATCGAGCAGCTTCGCGCCGGCCTCGGTGAGCTTTCCGGCGGGATCGCCCGCCATCAGCACCTTCGGCAGGATGTCGCGCAGCTTCCAGGCGAAGCCCTTGTCAGCGATCAGCGCGTCAAAGCTGTCGACCATGGCGGCGTCGTAGTCGTTGTTGTTGCTGTCGATCGGGAACATGCCGGAGGCCTCGCCCACGCCCAGCACCTTCTCGCCCGTCAGCTGCCAGTGCACATAGCCCGCCAGCGTGGTCAGGAAGCGGATCTGCGGCACGTGCTCCTCGCCGTTGAGGATCGCCTGATACAGGTGCGCGATGCTCCAGCGCTGGGGGATGTTGAAGTTCAATCGCTCGGTCAGCGCCTCGGAGGCCGGGCCGGTGATCGTGTTGCGCCAGGTGCGGAATGCGGCCAGCTGCCTGCCCTCGCCGTCGAAGGGGATGTAGCCGTGCATCATGGCGCTGAAGCCGATGGCAGCGAGGCTGCGGATCGTGGCCCCGTAGCGCGCCTTCGCGTCCGCGGCCATGTTGGCGTAGCAGTCCTGCAGGCCCGCCCAGACGTCCTTCATGTCGTAGGTCCAGATGTTGTTCACCAGCTGGTTCTCCCAGTCGTGCGCGCCCTGCGCAATGGGATCGCCCGCGGGATCGATCAGCACCGCCTTGATGCGCGTGGAGCCGAACTCCACGCCCAGGCGCGCTTGTCCGGACTCGATGATCGTGCGAATGTCCTTCGTGCTCATGATGATGACCTCCTGTTGTTATTGCGCTCTATTTCTTATTGCCTTCCCCAAATTCATCAGAGACCGGCAGATTCGATACGTTGAACACCTCGTCCTCGTACTGGTCGGAGACCTCCGGCTTGTTCAGCTTCCCGGCGAAGATGTTGTCGGGCGCGTACTCGCGACGGGCCCTCTGCTCCCCCTCCGCCCGGTCGTCCCGGCGCTTGACGGCGGTCGACGCGCGCTTGCGATCCACGTGCTTCTCCACCTTCGCGCCGCGCCTGCGTCCGCGCTCCGCGGGCTTCTTCGCCGCGGGCCGACGGCCGTCCTTCACCACCGCGCCGCGGGGTCCGTCGCCCTTCTGGCGGCGCACGACGGTGCTGGCGACCACGTAGTCGTGCTCGTCCCAGTTGCCGTTCAGGTGGCGCTCCCAGTCGGGCGCCTTGTCCATGTCCGCGCTGGCAAAGAACTTCTCGTCGTTGACGATCACGCGCTCCTTACGGAACCACACCCAGTAGGGCCGCCAGCGGATCAGCCACACGAGCCGGTCCACCACCACGCCCAGCACCAGGAAGATGATCAGCAGCTTCAGCCAGTTCTTCGACAGCCACAGAAGCGGCGAGCCGCCGACGCTGCCGGCCAGGTTGAACAGCCTCAGCACCCAGTTGGCCAGGCCCTTGAGCCAGCCCAGCATCAGGTCCACGAAGGCGTTGGAATATCCGCTAATGGTCATAGATCAGTCTTTTGCCTCCTACTCGGAGATGTCGGCCTCGCCCGTCGAGACGTCCGTCAGCGTCACGGACACGGTGCCCATGTATTTGAGGGTGGCCGCCCAGGCGGGCAGGACGCCGCAGAACTCGCAGACGAGCAGGATCAGGGCCGTGAAGGCGCAGAACAGGTTGGAGAGGACGGTGAAGTAGCGGAAGGACTCCGGCAGCTTCTCCTTGGGCGTGCGCCGGATGACGGCGTCGCCGCGCGAGCGAGCGGCCTTGAAAAGACGCTGATGAAGTTGCGCCCGTGATCACCGCTGCACCAACCGCTTCACCCACTGCTGCGCCTACTACCACGCCCGGAAAACGCGCTTTCCCGGATATCCCCATTCTAAACCAGGATGAGCTCTGTATAATCCGGTGCGGTGATCCTACCAGCATTCCAGTTCCGTATGAGGATAAGATCCTGGATGTTGGCTGTATCCCAATCAGTTTCACCAACACAAGTAAGCAGTCCTTCCATCTTTCCCTCGGCTATCTTCCCTCCAGCCCGTCAGATCTTGCAGAGCATGATTATTATGGCCGTCTTAATGGTGAGGAACTTGAAGCCGCTCTTTATGTAGACGCCAACTCTTATTTCCCCCATGCTTATCCTGATTTCAATTCAATGCTCCTTGCTCCTGGCGATACTGCTGCATTCTATGTCATCGCATTATCGGATGCGGCACGTTATCCCGGACTTTCTGACTATGGTACTGCTAAAATCAATCTAAGCATTACTTCTGATACAGAAGATTTCTGGTATCGCAATT
>CACYET010000220.1 GCA_902773515.1 uncultured Eubacteriales bacterium
CCCACATCTTTATTGCGGCAATGCCGCCCCTCGCCCGTGCGCAGGAATCGGGCAATAAGGTGGTGCGCGTCGGCTGGTACGAGTCCACCTACTGCTATCGGGACAAGTACGGGGAGCGGCGCGGCATCGCCTACGAGTACCAGAGCAGGATCGCGGCCCACACCGGCTGGACCTACGAGTACGTGGAGGACAGCTGGCCGAACCTGTTGCAAAAGCTGATCGACGGCGAGATCGACCTGCTCAGCGACGTCTCCTACAAGCCGGAGCGCGCGGAGCTGATGCTGTTTCCGGCTCTGGCGATGGGCGCGGAGTCGTATTACCTGTATATCGACGCCGACAACGCCGCCATCAACGCGGAGGATTTCAAGACCCTGAACGGCAAGCGGGTCGGCGTCAACAAGGGCAGCTTCCAGGAGGGCGTGCTCAAGGACTGGGCGGAAAAGAACGGCGTGTCGTTTGAGACCGTCGAGCTGACGGACGACGAGGCCTATTCCATGAACCAGCTGGCGCAGGGCGAGATCGACGCCCTCGTCTCGATGGACAGCTTCGGCGCGCAGGAGCGCGTGATCCCCGTCACGAAGATCGGCGCTTCGGACTACTTCATCGCCGTCAACAAGAACCGGCCCGACCTGCTGGCGGAGCTGAACAGCGCCATGTCGGCCATCCAGGACGAGGACCCGTGCATCAACCAGCGCATGTTCGACGAGTACGTCCATGTGACGAAGGCCAACGCCTTCCTCACGCCCGGCCAGGACAGCTGGCTGGAGGATCACGGCACGATCCGCATCGGATACCTGGACGACTACATGCCCTTCTGTGCCTCCGACGCGGTGACGGGCGAGCTCACCGGCGCGCTGAAGGAATACCTGGCCCATGCCTCGGGCTGCCTGAAAAACGCCGAGCTGCACTTTGACGCCGTGGCCTATCCCTCCACGGATGCCGCGCTCGCGGCCATGCGGCGCGGTGAGATCGACTGCGCCTTCCCGATCAACCTCAGCACCTACCGCGGCGAAACGCTGGGCGTGCTCACGATCAATCCGATCATGAAGACCGAGATGAGCCTGCTGGTGCGGGCGGAGGGTCGACCGGAGATCGCCCCGGGCAAGGCGCTGACGGTCGCCGTGGACGCGGGGAACACCAACTTTGATACGCTGATCCGGGAAGAGCTCCCGACCTGGACGATCGCCCACTGTCCCAACGTGGAGGACTGCTTCGAGACGGTGGCCTCCGGGGAAGCAGACGGCGTGCTGGCGTGCAACTACCGCATGGGCGACTATGAGCCCCTGCGCGAGAAGCACAAGCTGGTCGCCCTGCCCACCGGCGAGACCATGGAGCTCTCCATCGCCGTGAGCGCGGACGACCCGGAGCTGTATTCCATACTGAACAAGGTCTCCAACCTCAGCGCCAACCAGGACATGGAGTAAGCGCTCGTCAGATACATGTACTTCAACCAGAAGGTTTCGCTGATGGCGTTCCTGAAGGACAACTGGATCGGCGTGGTCGCCGTGCTCTTCGCGCTGTTCTTCGTCATACTCTTCCTGCTGTACCAGAAGCTGAAGGCCGAGCGCAGGGCCAACGAGCAGCAGCGGCTCTTGGAGGAGGCGGCGGAGATCGCCAAGCTGAAGCAGACGATCACCTCCCTGCTGGACAACATGCCCGGCATGAACTACACCAAGGACGCCGAGACCGGCGTCTATCTGGCCTGCAACCAGGCCTTCGCGAAGTACGCGCACAAGAAGAGCCCCGAGGAGGTCGTCGGCCTCACCGTCGGGCAGCTCTTCGACGCGAAGACGGCGGAGCGGTCCGCGGAGGACGACCGGATGGCCCTTTCGATGGACCAGCCCTTCATCTACTATGAGGACATCCCCGACGTCGCCGGCAACCCGCGGCAGGTCAAGGTCACCAAGCTGAAGTACAGCGACGCCGCCGGGCGGCTGTGCGTGCTGGGCATGCTGCAGGACGTGACGGACAACGTGCGCATCCAGCGCGAGAGCGCCACCACCAAGGAGGCTTACGAGAAGGCGCGCAGCACCGGCATCATCTATACCCACATCGCCCAGGCGCTGGCCCAGGGCTACGAGGAGCTCTACTACATCAACCTCGACACCGAGGAGTTCATCGAATATCACTCGGACGACGGCGGCACCCTCAGCGAGCGGCGGCGCGGCTGGCACTTCTTCGAACAGTGCCAGATCGAGGCCGAGCAGTTCGTGTATCCCGACGACCGGGACGCCGTGCTCCGGGCGCTGGATCGCAAGACGCTGGTGGCCGCCCTGGACCAGAACAACACCTTCAACTTCACCTACCGGCTGAACGGGGAGAAGGGCCCGACCTACGTCAGCATGAAGGTCACCCGCATGCGGGACGACGACCGCTACATCGTGCTGGGCGTGACGGACGTCGACGACGAGGCGAAGCAGCGCAACGCGGCCTCGCTGATGAAGGAGGAGAAGATCGCCAACGCGCGGCTCAGCGCGCTGGCCGGCGACTACCTGTGCATCTACGTCGTAGACCCCCAGACCGGGCGCTACCGCGAGTTCAGCGCGGCGGCCAACTACGCGGCCGACTTCGCGCAGGCCAAGGAGGGCGGCGACTTCTTCACCGCCACGCGGGAGGCGGTCCGTCAGTTCAGCCATCCGGAGGACCTCAACCGCTTCCTCTCGGCGTTTGACAGGGAGAGCGTGCTGGCGGATATCGAGCGCAACGGCTTCTTCACGCTCAGCTACCGCCTGATGATGGAGGGCAAGCCTCGCTACGTGCAGCTCAAGGCCGTGATGCTCAAGGAGAAGGAGGGGCCGCGCCTGATCGTGGGCATCAGCGACATCGACAAGCAGGTGCACCAGGAGGAGGCGTACGTCAAGAACCTCGCCCGGGCCAGGATCGAGGCCAGCGTGGACGCGCTGACGGGCGTGAAGAACCGCCACGCCTACCTGATGGCCGAGGAGCGGCTGAACGCCCAGATCGCGGAGGGCCGCGCGCTGGAATTCGCCGTCGTGGTGCTGGACGTGAACGACCTGAAGACCGTCAACGACACCGAGGGACACGAGGCGGGCGATCAGTTCATCCAGAGCGCCTGCAAGATCATCTGCAAGACCTTCAAGCACAGCCCCGTGTTCCGCGTCGGCGGAGACGAGTTCGCGGTCATCGCCCAGGGAGAGGATTACGACAACATCGAGGAATTGATCCGGCAGATGGGCGACCACAACCGGCAGGCGCGGCAGACCGGAGGCGTCGTGATCGCCTGCGGCATGGCAAAGCGCGCGGGGGATGAGAGCGTCGCGAACGTGTTTGAGCGGGCGGACCAGGAGATGTACGCCGACAAGAACGATTTGAAAAAGGCGTAGCAAGCGGACGGGAAAGAGGAGCGGTGAGCATGAAATACGGCAAAACCGGCGCCCCATCGGGGACGCGGCGCGACGACGGTACCGGCAGGCTGAAGCCCGGTTTCTCGCCGCTGGGCGTGTGGGCCTTCTCCATCGGCACGAGCATCGGCTGGGGGTCGTTCATCGTCACCTGCAACGCCTACCTGCAAAAGTCCGGCCTGCTCGCAACGGTCTTGGGCCTGCTGCTGGGCATGG
>CACYET010000221.1 GCA_902773515.1 uncultured Eubacteriales bacterium
AGATGTCGGCGTCCTTGTTGGAGCCCAGGGGGTTGAGCTGGATGGGGCTGTAAGCGGTGCAGCCCTGACTGTTGAGCACGTTCTTGACGATGGTCTCCTTGTCGATGGCGTAGTTCAGCACGCCGATGGAGTCCGCGTTCTGGGCCCAGAAGTCCGAGGTCATGGCCATGGAGGCGCCGCGGTAGTCGGCGGTGGTGAAGATCCACTCGTTGTAGCCGTCCTTGCCCTCAAACTGCGCGGCGTAGTTGGCGTTCAGCCAGGCGAGATCCGCCTCGCCGGACTGCAGCATGGTGGCCTTCGTGCTCTCAACGGCGACGGTCTTGTAGACCAGATATTCAATGTTCGGAACCTTGTCGTAGTAGTCGGCGTTCGCCTGCATGGTGATCATGCCGCCGGTGGCGTCCCACTCGACGAACTTATAGCGTCCGGTGCCGACAGGCGCCTGGTTGAAGGAGCAGGTGGCGACGTCCTCGCCTTCGAGCAGGTGCTTGGGGACGATGCCGATGGTGAAGTAGCCGAGCATGTTCGCGTCATACTGGCTGAGCTTGATGGTGACCTCATTGTCGCCGGTGGCCTCGACGCTGACAATGTCCTCATAGTCCGAGCGCAGGCTGCTGGAGAGGGTGTCGTCGTGGGTCAGCTCGTCGTAGGTGAAGACCACGTCCTCGGCGGTGAAGGGCTCGCCGTCGTGCCACTTGACGCCGTCACGCAGTTTGAAGACATAGGTGAAGGTGTCCGCGTCGTAGCTGTACTCGGTGGCGAGATCGGTCACGGGCTTGCCGTTTCCGTCATACTTCATCAGACCGGAGAAGATGACGTCGGTGATCTCATCGTGGTTGGTGAGCAGCGGGTTGATGGTGTCCTCGTTTTCGCCGGCGTAGACGAGGGTGTTGGACGCGTTCATGCCGCCGCTTTCCTCTACGGCTTCGGTCTCCGCCTCTGCGGAGCCTGCCGGGGCGGGCTCCTCCTTGCTGCCGCAGGCGGCCAGCGAGAAGCACAGCACGAGAACCAGAAGCAGCGCGATCAGGGATCTTGTGTGTTTCATTTCGTACCTCCAATGATAGATTTTATATGAGCGCATGGAGCTGCGTTCACAATTAAAGATTGCTGGATTTGCGGTTGGTCTCTTTTCTCAGATAGTTGCCGAGATCCGTGATGCACAGGAGCGTGATCACGAGGAAGAGGCCGGGAATGATGATGACCCACCAGGTGTTGAGAATCAGCGCCCGGTTGGCGAGCGAGAGCATGCTGCCCCAGGAGAGCACGTCCAGCGGCAGGCCGAGGCCGAGGAAGCTGAGCGTGGACTCCGTGGTGATGCAGGAGCTGACGCTGGAGACGACGACGAACATGATCGCCGAGAGGAAATTCGGCACCAGATGCCGCCGCATAACATAGAAGAACCTCCCGCCGATGCTGCGGGCATAGAGCACATACTCCGTGTTGCGGATCTGCCGCACCTCCCCGCGCACGATTCGCGCGAGACCGAACCAGCCCGTGATGCCCACGACGAGCGACATGGAGATGACATTGCCCGCCGGGAACACCGCCGTGATGATGAGGATCAGCAGGATGCCCGGGATCGCACCGAAGAGCTCCATGATGCGCATAAGCAGCCCGTCCACGCGGTCGGACGCCGTGCCGCTGAGCGTGCCATAGGTAATGCCGAGCAGCGCCACCACGGCAGCGCCGAGCACGCCGATCGTCAGGGACGAGCGTCCGCCGTAAAACATGATGGAAAACAGGTCGCGGCCGAGCGAGTCGGTGCCGAAGTAATATTCCCCGTTCGGGGCAAGGCTCGTGGCGTCATAATAGTATTTTGCGGGGTCGTGATTTGCGATGTACGGCGCGAAGATGCAGCCCAGCACGATCACCAGCAGGATCACCGCGGCGAGAATGGGCTTGCCCTTCAGGCGCTGGCGGAGCGTGGGCGTCTGCTCCTTCGGCTCATGGTGCCGCCAGCCTGCGCCGACGATTTCAAAATCAGAGGTGCGCTCCAAAGTTGTTTCTACCATTGGATCGTCTCCATTTCTTTCATGCGCGGGTCGATCTCCTCGTTGATCGTCTGCGCGATGAAGCTCGATACGAACACGGCAAAGCCCGTGATCAGCACATCCACCATCAGGAGATTGTAGTCATGGTACTTTGCCGCCTCCACGGCGAGATTGCCGATGCCGGGATAGCTGAACACGGATTCCACCACGATCGTTCCGCCGGTGACGTGGGGAATGGAAATGGCCATGATGCTCACAATGGTGGGCGCGACGTTGCGCAGGCAGTGCTTCCAGACGATCTGGCGGCGCGTGCAGCCCTTGGATTTGGCGAGGAGGACATAGTCCTTGCGCACCTCGTCGAGCAGCTTGTTGCGGATCATATAGGCGTAGTACCAGAGATGGCTCGCAATCATGACAAACAGCGGCAGCACCAGATGGGAGATGCGGTTGCCAAGATTGTTTTTCATGCCGATGTCATACGCGCCGCTGCTTGGAAACCAGCCGAGGTTCACCGCGAAGATCAGCACAAGCACGACGCCCAGCCAGAATCCAGGCGTGTAATAAAATACCGTGCCGATGCGGCAGATCAGCCGATCCAGAAACCGCTCCTCGTGCAGCACGCAGAACACCGCGAGCACCGTCGCAAGCCCGAACACCGCCGCATAGGCCAGCACACCCAGCAGCAGCGTGTTGCCGATGAGGGGCTTCACCACATTCATGACCGGCTGCTTGTGCTTCAGGGAGATGCCGAATTCGCCGTGCAGGGCATTGGTGAACCAGCGGATATACTGCTGCACCAGCCCGTCGTTCAGGCCGAGCCGGACGCGCGCGGCGTCAATTTCCTCCTGCGTCATGGAGTCCAGCTGATCGCCGTAAAACGACTGCAGCGGATCGCCGGGCGCGAGCCGCGCGAGGAAGAACACGACGAGCGAGAGAATAAACATGACCAGGATCAGCAGCCCGATGCGGCGGATGATTCGTTTGGATAAGCTCGTGATTCTCATGGCTTCGTCCCGACAAACATCGTCCAGTGCGGCTCCTGCGAGCTCATGGCCTCCGGCAGTTCCGTCACCGTAATGCGCTTGAGACCTGCGGCGTCATAGACCTCGCAATAGGCCTCCCGCGTTCCGACGGTCAGGGGGAGGTCGATCCCGCCGTAAAAATCGCCGCCGGTCATGTCCATCATGCGCATGAACGAGATCACCTTCCCGCCGGGCTTCAGCACGCGCTTCCATTCCCGCACCGCTTCCTCCGGCGCGGTCAGCGTCCACATGACGCGGCAGTTGACCACGGCGTCAAACGTCTCGTCGGCAAAGGGGAGCCGCTCGCAGGCAGCCTCGCGAAAATCGACGTTCAGACCGAAGCATTTCGCCTTTTCGACGCCCTGCGCAAGCATATCTGCCGCGATGTCCACGCCGCTTACGGTATAGCCGAGCTTCGCGGGACTGAAGGTCTCGTACTTCGATACCGGCTTACCGTTATTGTTATTGTTTGTATTGTTATTCGATGCCTGAACCGTGATATACTCGGCAAAACCGTATGCCTCCTTCGTCACGCCGTTCTTCGTGTAACGAATCTTATACCAC
>CACYET010000222.1 GCA_902773515.1 uncultured Eubacteriales bacterium
TTCGTGCAAAAAAAGAGCCCTGCGCTGTCGGTCGACGTGCGCAGGGCGCGGGTGAGCCGCGGGGAGCTGAAGCAGATCTTCGGCGTGGGCTTTACGGCCGCGCTGACCAACTTCGCCTCCAGCGTGTGCCTCGTGTTCATGAACCAGTTTTTGCGGCCCTACGGGGATGAAAAGATCGCCGCGCTGGGCATCGTGCTTCGCGTGGCGATGGTGGTGCAGCTGATCCTCGTGGGCTTCTCGTTCGGCGGCGTGCCGCTGTTCGGCTATCTGTACGGCGCGGGGGAGCGCGACAAGCTGCGCCGCCTGCTCCGATTCTGCACGCGCTTCCTGTGCGCGCTGGCGCTGGCGGAATCGCTGGCGGTGTTTTTGCTTGCAAGGCCGCTGATGCGCGCGTTCATCGACAACGCCGCCATCGTTTCAGACGGCGCGGTGATGCTGCGCTGGCAGATCCCGGGCATGGTGTTCTGCGCCGTGGTGCTGCTGTACACGTGCCTGTTCCAGGCCAGCGGCAAGGCGCTGCGGGCCCTGGCGATGTCGCTCAGCCGCCAGGGCGTGCTGTTTGTGGCGGTGTTCCTGATCGCCACGCGCATCGCGGGCTATCGCGGCTTCCTGGCCGCGCAGATGATCGCCGACGCCCTCAGCGCGGCGCTGGCGCTTTTCCTGTACCGGGGTTTGTACAAGGAATAGATCAGGTCCGCTGCTTCAGCGCCGGGTTCATGCGGTAGCAGTTCGCCTTGTCCTCGTACATCCGCGCGTCGGCCTCGGAGAGCGCCTTGCGGATGTCGCGGTCGCGGCCCAGCGTGCAGTATCCCGTGGCGAAGCTGACGTTTTCAAACAGCTCCGCCTTCTTTTTGATCTCCTCGATCTTCTGCTTCATGTCCGCCTCGTCGGTGTCGCGCAGCAGCACCAGGAATTCGTCGCCGCCGGCGCGGTACACCTCGTCGCCGGCGAAGGTGCTCTGCAGGATCATGGCCGCGTTCTTCAGGAGCATGTCGCCCGCCTGATGGCCCTGGTGGTCGTTGACGTATTTCAGGCTGTTCATGTCCGCGAACACCACGCCCTTGCGGCAGGGCCCGTCCTCCTCGGCCTCGCTGAGCGCGGCGACGCGGGTGTTCATGGCGTTGCGGTTCATGACGCCGGTGAGCATGTCGATCCTGTTCAGCTCCTTGAGCTGGTTGATGAAGCGGTTGTTGGCGATCTCGGACGCGATGAAGTAGGTGGTCAGCTCCAGCGTGCTCTTGATGTGCTGGGTGTTCTTCGTGTCGAAGTTCACGGCCATGATGTAGCCGAGGAACTGCTCGCGGTGGATCAGCGGATACAGCACCAGGCGCTCCACCTTCGCGGCGGTCAGCGACTGGTACCAGCGCGGGTTCTTCTGACGGATGAACTCCATGTCGTTCTCGTTGCTGATCACGAGGCAGAAGCTGCCGGCCATGGTGTCCTGCCAGCTCTCCACGAGGTCGTAGAAATCGCTGCCCTCCGGGCTCTTCTCCAGCCACTCCAGCTGGGAGTCCGGCGCCTTCGCCTGCCCGAGCTCCGAGCACTGGCGCTTGCTCTCGTCCACGAGCAGTATGCTGCAATACTCGGCGCCGCAGATGGCGCGCACGTCCTCCACCACGCCCTGCATGATCTCGTTGAAGGGCTTGTCCTCGCGCAGCTTGATGCAGGTGGCGATCACGTCGTTGGCCGTCTCCTGCGAGATGTTCAGCGTCAGCAGGTTGTCGTCGGTCTTGGGGATCAAGACCTGCGTGTAGGAGCAGTATCCGATGTTTTCGTCCTCGCTCTGCATCGGCAGGAAGAACGACTTGATATCGAAGGGATAGCGGCTCGCGCGCACGAAGTTGTACATCGGCTGCATCATGATGGCGCACCGGTAGCAGGCGTCCTCAAAGTTCAGGTCCTTGGGGATGTAGCGCGTGTACTCGCTGTTGGGGATGAACTCCGTCTTCTTCTCGCTGCCCAGGTCCACGCCTCCGGCGGCGAGCGCCAGCGAGGCCAGGTACTTTTCGTTGCCCGTGACGTAGCGGATCGTGCCGCAGCCGCCGTCCGGCCTCTTCTCGACGGACAGTATGCAGGTCATAGCGTCAAACCGTTCTGCAAAGCGCTTCCAATCCACGATGATGCCCCCGATCCTTCCCGATGCTTCCTGAGTACTTCATATCTGACGGCAGGCGTTTCTGCGCCTGCTTTTTATTCTACATAAATTCCTATGTTAAGATTACCACTTTTAACAATAAAAATCAACCGCTTTTTGGTTCTTCACGTTTTCTGTGAAAAACCATTTATCCCCCCCTTGACATGCGACCGATCGTTCGCTATAATAGATGCGACCGATCGGTCGCTTTCGGAGGTGAAGGGCATGGCGAAGGACACGAAGGAGCGAATACTCGCCGCGGCGCTGGAGATGTTCTCCCGCAACGGCTACGCGGGCACGAACATCCGCGAACTGACGGCCTCGCTGGGGCTGGGGAAGTCGTCGATGTACCGCCATTTCCAGAGCAAGGAGGACATCTGGAACGCGCTGCTGGACGAGATGATCGCCTACTACGCCGAGCGCTTCGGCTCGCCCGAGCGCCTGCCGCCCGTGCCGGATACGCCGGAGGGCCTGGTCGAAATGACGATGCGGATGGTGAACGTCACGGTGCGCGACGAGCGGATCATGATGACGCGCAAGTTGCTTTCGATCGAGCAGTTTCGCGACGAACGCGCGCGCGACCTCGCGACCCGGCACTTCCTCACGGGCCTGGAACAGATGTTCACGCCGATCTTCGCCGGCATGATGGAGAAGGGGCTGCTGCGCTGCGACGACCCCGCGATGCTGGCCTTCGCCTACACCGCGCCGATCTCCGCGCTGATCCACCTGTGCGACCGCGAGCCGGAGAAGACGGGCGAGGCGCTTGGGCAGATCGAAGCCTTCAGCCGACACTTCATCAGGGCATACGGGACGACGGAGAAAGGATAATAACCGCTGGCTGTGATCGGATGTGAAAAGCGTGGCGAACATCATTACAGGGCTCAGGATACCGGTCAGCTTTGCGCTGTTGTTCTTCCCAGCGTTCTCCGCGCCGTTTTACGCATTGTACCTGACGGCGGGGATCTCCGATGTGCTTGACGGCGCGGTGGCGAGGCGGACAAACACCGCCACCGGGCTCGGCGCGAGGCTGGATACGGTCGCGGACTTCGCGTTTGTGGCCGTCTGCCTGATCAAGCTGCTTCCGGTCATGGATATACCCGTATGGCTGTACATATGGATCGGCGCGATCGCCCTGATCAAGTTTATCAACGTCGCCTCCGGATTTGTTACACAAAAAAGGTTTGTGGCCGTACACACAGCCATGAACAAGGTTACAGGAGCTCTGCTGTTTATCTTCCCGCTGACATGGCCGCTTGTCGATCCGAGGTATACCGCGACTGCCGTCTGCGCGATCGCGACGTTCGCCGCGATTCAGGAAGGGCACTTGATTCGGAGCGGGAGATGAGAAAACCGATATGGAAGCGATCAAGACGGCGCGGCTGTTATTGCGCCCATTCAGGGAATCGGACTATGATGACCTGTACGAATG
>CACYET010000223.1 GCA_902773515.1 uncultured Eubacteriales bacterium
AATGGGTTAATTTTCGGGGACGTTATGCAGAATTTATGTATATTGATGCAGGGAGAGGGATTAGGGAGTAGGGAGTAGGGAGTAGGGAGTAGGGAACAGGGAACAGGGAACAGGGATAGCAGGGGCGGCGATGCGGCGGAAGGTCCGCCCCCGTGCCCGCCCTTGGCTCCCCTGTGTAAGGGGAGCTGTCGCCGTAGGCGACTGAGGGGTTGTAGGGGCGGCGTTGCGCCGCCCGCTATTTCTCTCCATTTGCTCTGCCGCGCCGCTTCTCAAAAAACCCCTTGAGCAACGCCTCGCACTCCCCGCCCAGCGCGCCGCCGTCCGAGGGGCAGAAGTGGGGGAAGGCGGGGTCCTCGGGGATGCGGTAGAGGCTGCCGGCGCAGCCCTGGCCGGGGTCCGCCGCGCCGTACACCAGCCGGCCCACCCGCGCCTGCACGATGGCCCCGGCGCACATCGGGCAGGGCTCCAGCGTCGCGTAGAGCGTGCAATCGTTCAGCCGCCAGTCGCCCAGCGCGGCGCTGGCCCTCTGTATGGCGAGCAGCTCCGCGTGGGCGGTGGCATCGCCGCGGGCCTCGCACTCGTTGTGGGCGCGGGCGATGATCGCGCCGTCCCGGACGACCACGCAGCCCACGGGCATCTCGCCCGCCGCCATGGCCAGCTTCGCCTCTTTCAGGGCTTCGTTCATGTAATCGGTGTCGGTCATATAAACTCCTTTCAGGAGAGAGAGTTTAGAGTTGAGAGTTTAGTTTGGGTAGCTATTTATCTTAACTCTAAACTCTTAACTCTAAACTCTGTAGTAAACCCAACGCCATTGTATGCCCTCTGCGCGCCCTTGTCAATACAAATTCGCCAGCCGCAGGGCCTCCTCGTCCTTCAGGTGTTCCAGCCCCGCGCGGACGGTGGACATCGTGCGCAGGAAGTCGTCGTGGTCCTCGCACTCCAGGCAGATCTGCGCTTCGGCGATGGCGGCGTCCACGTCGTGCAGCGCGTCGTGGCTGGCGAGCATCTCCATCAGGTTGGCGCGCGAGGCCCAGAATTCCGCCAGCGCCAGCAGGTGCGTCTTGGCCCCGGAGAAATCTGCCTCCTGCGCCGCCAGCACCGCCAGGCTTTGCAGGCGCTCGGCCTCGTCCACGGTGCCGTTCAGCGCGAACAGCGACGCCACGCAGATGGCCAGCGCCGCGGCCAGCACCGCCAGCGTCAGTATCAGCGTCCGCTTCACCTACCACTTCACCTCCCCGGGAGCGAGCGCCTCAAAGCGCATCAGCCCGCCGCCTTTGAGTTGCAGGGTCATGCGCCCTTGCGTGTCCAGCGAGGCGAGGTACACGCCCGCCGGCGAGAGGCCCCGCCTGCCCAGCAGCCCCTCCAGCCAGGCCGCGTCCATGCCGGTCTGCCTGAGGTTGTTGGGCTGCACGCGCCCATCGGAGATCAGCACCATCGGCAGGCCCTCGTAGCCGGGCTGGATGTCGAGCTCGCCGGTCTTGGCGGGGCGCTCGTCGGAGGCCGGGAAGGCCGTGATCGTGCCGTTGGCCTCCACGATGGCGGTGCCCACCTCCGCCGGGTCCAGGTAGCCCGCGCCCCGCAGGCCCTCCAGCAGGTCCGACAGGCTCAGGCACAGCCGATCCAGCTGCCGCTGGTCGATCTCGCCCCGGTTGATCACCACCGCGGGCTTGCCGGACACCAGCGCCCGGAACCGGTCCCAGCGCAGCGAGGCCAGCGTGATCACGCCGTGCACCACGAACATCGCCGCCACCGGCAAAAGCCCGTGCAGAAGCGGCGTGGACACGCTCTCCATCGGCGAGGAGATCAAATCCGCCAGCAGGATCGTCATCGCCAGCTCGTAGGGCTCGAACTCGCCCAGCTGCCGCTTGCCCAGCGCCCGCATCGTGGCGATCATCACCACGTACAGCAGCGCCCCGCGAAGAAAGAGAGTGAACATGAGTTGCTCCTTTTTTTTCTTTATTCTTCCCAACCGCTTGAATATCATTCCCCCTTGATTTATTCGCCGAATGGGTTTATCATAGTAACATAGGATATATGTGTTTTCAGAGGGATGACGGCATGGATTTTCTGAATGAGTTTGGCAAGCGCTTTTCAAACGTCGCGCGCTCGGTGTCCGAGAAATCGAAGGAGGGCGCAGAGCTGTCGCGGCTGAACGGCGAGGTGAAGGCGGCGGAGGCGGCGCTGGAGCAGCTCTACGCCCGCTACGGCCGGCTGTGCTACGCCCGGCGCGAGGGCGGGGGAGACCCCGCGGCCGTCGAGGCGCTGGAGGTGCGCATCCGCGCCGCACGGCTGCAATTGGACGAGGCCGTGAAGCGGCGCGACGCCGCCCGGGAGTTCAAGCGCTGCCAGAGCTGCGGCGCGGTGCACCCGAAGGAGGCGAAGTTCTGCTCCGCCTGCGGCAAGCGCCTGCCGGACGAGCTTCCCAAGCCCGAACCCGTGGCCGTGGGCGAGTACTGCCCCGGCTGCGGCGCGCTGCGCGAGGGCCATGAGCCGCGCTGCCCGGTGTGCGGCGCGTACTATGACGCCGAGCCCGACGCGCCCGCGCTGCCCGCCGAGCCCGCGCCCATGGCCGACGCGCCGGACGTCGAGGAGCCGGACGACGCGCTTGAATGACGAGCGATACTTGCTTATCACCTTTTTTCGGAGGAATTACAAATGCAAAACAGACCCAGATCGTCCGCGCCCCGGCGCATGACCCGGGCGGAATACGAGGCGCAGCGCCGCCAGAACCGCGTCGCCATCGCCGTCATTGCGGCCATCGCCGTGTTGATCGTGATCGCGGTAGTGCTGATATTGCGGCCCAGGACGCCCGACGCCGTGACCGCGATGGTGGACGCCGGGGCCGGCGTTCCCGCGGGCCAGGAGGCGAGCGCGGACGCGCAGGCCGCGCCGGATGGACAGGCCGTGCCTGAAGAACAGGCCGCACCGGACGTTCCGGCCGCACCGGACGTTCCGGCTGAACCGGACGTTCAGGCCGCGTCGCCCGCGCAGAACGGCGGCGTGGACCTCGCGGCGCAGATCGACGGCGACCCCGGCCAGGCGTCCTCGCCATCGGAGGAGGCCGCGGCTCCGGAGCCCGTCGCCGAGCCCACGCCCGTGCCGGCCATCCCGCAGGCGGTGGACTCCGTGCAGACCGCGCCCCGGCCCGCCGGGTCGCTGCGCTCGGTGCGCATGCGCGTGGTGGGGGACATCATGTTCTGCCAGAGCCAGCTGGTGTTCGCCAAGGAGAGCGGCTACGACTTCCACAACCAGTTTGAGCTGATCGCGGACCAGCTCGCCAACGCCGACTACACCATGGGCAACATGGAGGGCACGATCGGCAAGTACAAGAGCAGCAACTACTCCGGCTATCCCCAGTTCAACGCGCCGGACGTGGCGCTCGCCCCGCTGAAGGACGACGGCATCGACTTCCTGACCCTCGCCAACAACCACATGCTCGACCGCTGGAGCGGCGGCGTGGCCAACACGGTGGAGAACGTGGAGAAGTACGGCTTCGCCCACGTGGGCGCGTACCGCACCAAGGCCGAGAAGGAGGCGCCGGTGATCGTCGAGGTCGGC
>CACYET010000224.1 GCA_902773515.1 uncultured Eubacteriales bacterium
TTCGGTCGAACCCTGGCGCGGAAGACGAAATCTCCGCTGACCTCCGTATAGAGAAAGGGCGCGTTGGCGACGGGAGCGGGGAATACGCCGTCCTCAGGGACTGGATTGTTGAACCAATCTGTCCGCGGCGGAGCCACGATGGCGAGCTCTCCGTTGATTTCTACCATCTCTCTTTCATTCAGCCATTGCCATCCTGCAAAGTTCATCGTTTCGGTATTCATACGATTATGTTCCTCCTTGACAACAAAGGATAATGAGCGATTCCGTCAAAGACCTGCTCCATTTCATGAAAGGCCAGGGCGATGTTGCCGTCAGGCCGGGGACTGCCGTTCTGCATAAGTACCTTTTCCATTCGAACACCTCATCACGCTTCGTTCCGGTGAAAATATGTGTATTGGTCTGTCATTCCAGCATTTTCCGAATCTTATCGGCCACAACGGGCGCCAGTTTGGCGTGATCCGCGTAGGAATAGTGCAGACCGTCCACAATGTTGATCTCAAAATCCAGCTCCGCACAGTCGATGAACCCGCAATGATATCTTTTGGCGATCGCCTGATACAGCTTTCCAAGCTCACAGCTCTTGCGATAGGCCGTCGGGCCGAAGCTGGACCCGGCGCGTATCGCAGCGATGTCCGGGTGTGTCGGTGCAGGCGCAATCAGCAGCACCTTCGGCGCGGGATAGCCATAGTACGGAACCTTGCACGCCCGGACCAGCATCTCCATGCCCCTCGCGATCATGGCTGCGCTCAGGTTGAAATATTCCTTGAGCTCATTGCAGCCCAGTTGGATCACCACCAGTTGAAGCGGCGCGTGGGCGTCCAGCGCGGTTTGCAACCCCTTCAGCCCGTTGCGGCCCGGCATGTAGGGATCGTCCCACACCAGTGTTCTGCCGTTCAGCGCGTCCTCGATGATATGGTAATCGGAACCGAGCAGGCTTCGCACCAGGCCGGGCCAGCGCTCCGTCTCATTCATGCGCTGATAGGTGTCCGCCTCGGGGACGTACCTCGCGCTGTCATAGCCCCATGTGTTGGAGTCCCCGTAACCTCCTTAATACCCGATTGCGACCAGCGCCTTGTCCAGCGTCCTCGCGGTGGCAAGAGTGAAGTCTGCGCTCACATGGGGCTGCTCGCCGAACGCGATGCAGCGCCCCAGCTGAGCGACTTCAAGGCTGTAGTTCTGGGGAACATCCACATAGCGGGTGACGGTCTGTTCATCCGTGACGACCTGATAGCTCAGCCGCCCGGCCTGGTTGTATTCCGCGTCGGTGCGCAGCACGCCCTTCGTGCCGTGGATCTGCAGCCGATCCAGCCGCCTGTACTGCTCGGTCGGCAGGGTCATGCCGCAGGTGAAGGCGGCGCGGGCGCCGTTGGCGTAGCTCAGTATCCCCGTTGCGAGCCGATCCACGCTCTGGTCGGAGAAATCCGCGACGGCGCATACGCTTTCGGGCTCGCCCAGCAGCCAGATGGCCTGGGAGATGCAGTAGCAGCCCAGGTCGTACAGGCTGCCGCCCAGTGTCTCCTTGCGCATGCGGATGTTGGAGAGATCGTAGTCGGAAGTGACAAAGGCGTTCTCAAGATAGCGCACTTCCCCGATGGCTCCCTTGTCCAGTTCCGCCTTGATCGCGGCGATCAGCGGGCTGTGCAGGTAGGCGAATGCCTCCATCAGGAGCACGCCGTTTTCTCTGGCCGCGGCCTGCATCTGCGCAGCTTGGTTGGCATTGGGGGCAAGTGGCTTTTCACATAGGATATGCTTGCCTGCCTTCGCAGCCTTGATCACCCATTCATAGTGCAGCGTATTGGGCAGAGGAATGTAGACCGCTTCAACGACAGGGTCTGCCAGAAGCGCTTCATAGCTGCCATAGGCCTTTTCAAAGCCAAATTCCTCCCTGAATTGTTCTGCCTTCTCAAGGCTGCGTCCGGCGATGGCGTACAGCTCGCAATTCTCCGCCAACTGCATACCCGGGATGGTACAGCCCCTGGCGATATTGGCCGTGCCCAGCACGCCCCATTTGATTTTGCGCATGATCATACCTCCCAATCGGTCGTCAGACCTTCACGATGTAGCCATCTTTCCTCAGCTTTGCCACGGGCTGCTCGCAGGCCGCGTAGCCCAGCGCGATGGACGCCACGCCGACGAGCGTCTCCGGCAGGCCCCACGCCTTCAGCAGCGCCTTGCCCTCCGGCAGCTCAAACATCGGCTTGCAGCGGTGGATCCAGCAGGAGCCGAGGCCGACGGCGTAGGCCGCGTTCAGCATATTTGTGCAGACCGCTGCGCCGTCCAGCTCGTGGGTCACGCAGGCCTGCGTCTCAAAGATCAATAGGATGGTCGGCGCGCCGTAGTAGGGATGGGCACCGGGATTGTTCAGTACCTTCGCGTTCAGCGCGTCCACCGCGGCGACGTTTTCAGGGCTCTGCACGGCCACGATC
Organism: uncultured Eubacteriales bacterium; assembly: GCA_902773515.1. Taxonomy (GTDB): domain Bacteria; phylum Bacillota; class Clostridia; order Christensenellales; family Aristaeellaceae; genus UBA2862. The sequence continues at coordinate 2,427 of CACYET010000224.1, forward strand.
TGCACGCCCTGGGTGCCGCCGCCGGTGGGGGCGTAGGTGCCCGCCTCCAACACGGCGTTCAGTTCTTCCTCGGTGATCTGGTCGGGCCTGTAGGCGCGGATAGCGCGGCGATTCTTCAATACTTCCAATGCTTCAAGCTTCATGGTGATCCTCCTTTTTCCGATTGGTCGTTTACAGCATCAGCCGGTAGATATTCGCGCAGTCCTCCTCGTTCAGCGTGGTGAAGCCGGTGAGGCTGCCCTGGCGGCCGTTGCCGCGGCACAGGGATTCCACCAGCTTCGGGATGTCCTCCTCCTTCGCGCCCAGCTCGGCGAAGTTCCTGGGCATGCCGATGGAGATGAAGAAGCAACGCAGGGCCTCGATGCCCGCCTTCGCGGTGACCTCGGGGTGGGCGAAGTCCATCTGGCAGCCCCACACCCGCACGGCCACCTTCGCAAAGCGCATCACGTCGTGATTCATCACATAGGTGAAGTTGGCCGGGAGCGTGACCGCCAGGCCCGCGCCATGAGCGCAGTCGTAGAGCGCGGAGAGCTCGTGCTCGATGTCGTGGCTGGTCCAGTCCTGGCTGCGGCCTACGCCGCAGGAGTTGTTGTGGGCCATCATGCCCGCCCACATGATGTTGGCGCGGGCTTCGTAGTTGTCCGGGTCCGCAATTACCCGCGGGCCCTCGTGGATCATGGTCAGAAGCAGCGCCTCGATCAGCCGGTCGGTGACCTCCACCTCCCTGGTGTTGGTCAGGTAGCGCTCGTACAGGTGGGCCATGATGTCGGTGATGCCGCAGGCGGTCTGGTAGGGTGGAAGGGTCTGGGTCAGCGCCGGGTTCAGCACGGAGAAACGGGGCCGGATGGCGTCGCCGCGGGCGCCGCGCTTGAACATGCCGTGCTCGTTGGTGATGACGGAGTCCGGGCTGCCCTCGCTGCCTGCTGCCGCGATGGTCAGTATGGTGCCGATGGGCAGGGCCCTGTCGATGGTCTTGCCGCAGTAGAAGTCCCAGAAGTCGCCCTCGCGGGTCAATTCCATAAACCTCGCTATGTCCGACAGTGGCATACCCGTATTCTTCAGGCAGCAGATCAGCCCAACGGCTTCCAAATCTTC
>CACYET010000225.1 GCA_902773515.1 uncultured Eubacteriales bacterium
TAGGATTAAAGACAACCTTTTCAGTATGACAAGTAAACTATTCCCACCCAAAGTTTACACAAACGCAGTTACACAGTTACGCAGTTACGCAGTTGCATAAGGTGTAACTGGGCTGTGACTTTGGGAAGAAAGAAATATTTTATATTATATATATAATAAATTATATATATAATATAATATAAATATCCATTAGAAAATGACGCTCGAGCTCTGCTCGCTTCGCTCGTCGAAGAACTTCGACGACGGTAAATGAAACTGCGTAACTGTGTAACTGCGTAACTGCGTGATGTGAGCTACTAGAATGCGCGAATACTGGAATCTCATGGATTGAAATATTTATCGAGGGAGATTGAACTATTTACGCTTCTCGCGCGCAAGAATAGACAAAATGTTAAAATCGAAAATAATCAAAAATAATTGGGGAAAACTATTGTTTTGCATTGATATTATTTGTAACTTTGCAGTGTCAATCATGAGAGACATAAAGAGGCGGGAGGCGGTGACCCGATGTAGTTCATCGCATAAGTCTGATACCATGAAAAACATTAAGAAGTATGGCGAAGATTATCTATGAAGTGTACCAGAACCAGAACGAGCACAATGCTGCTTACGGCAAGTGGTACGGCCGTGTAAAGTATCTGGAGAGTTTGTGGTACGGCCGTGTAAAGTATCTGGAGAGTTTGAACACCCGTAAGCTGTCGAATCACATCGCGGAGCACGGCAGTATCTACACCCCCGACGTCGTTTACGGCGTGATGGAGAAGTTCCGCAGCTGTCTGCTGGAGATGCTGCTGAACTCTAAGAAGGTGAAGATCGAGGGCCTGGGTACGTTCTACACCACGTTGGAGTGCGTCAAGGGCGGCGCTGTCAGCAAGGACAAGTTCAACATCCTGAAGGACGTGAAGGGTCTGCACATCCGTTTCCTGCCTGAGCAGGATCCTGCCTGAGCAGGAACAGGAGCAGAACATCTCGAGCCGACAGTTCCTGAAGCAGGCCGAGTTCATCAACGTGGACAGCCTCCTGCCGAAGGAAGAGGAGGACGGAACCACGGGTAATGGTGGTTCGCAGGGCGGTAACGGCGGCAGCCAGAGCGGCGGCGAGAACAACGGAGGTGGAACCAATACCGGAGGCGGTGACAACAACGGTGGAACCGATGACGACGGCGACGGCGATTAAATCTCCTAAGGATTGAATGGTCTAAGGAGTTAAGGAGAAAAGGAGAGCTTCGCCAGCGAAGCAAAAACTCCTAACCTCCTATACTCCTTAGACAAAAAATCCTTAGAAAAAAAACAAAATCCTTAGATTAAGCAGAGTTATGAAGAAGCGTTTCATTGAGATTGCGGTGAAGGTGATAGTAGCCGCACTCACAGCCTTCCTGACGGCCATCACGACCACAAGTTGCATGGGCTACGGGCCCTTCTAGGCTACGGATCCACACGGATTAACACGGATGAACACGGAAAAGCCCCGTCAATCAAATTGGCGGGGCTCTTGTGTAGTTATGGAGACAGGTACTTTGCTACATTGGGCCGCCGCCGAAGCCGCCTCCGCCGCCGAAGCCTCCGCCACCTCCACCGGGGAAGCCTCCACCAGGTCCTCCACCGGGGAATCCTCCGCCTCGACCAAAGCCCCTGCCCCGACGTCCTTCGGAGCCTTCGCCCTGTGAATTCCTGCGTCCGAAGAGATTTGGCAAGTCGGTCGTCTGCTCCATGCTCGCGCACTACTACGACGTCAACCTCAAGGACCGCTTCGACGAGCTCTTCGGGCGGACCGACATCGGACGCAACCCGACGCCTCTCCGCAACTCGTTCCTCGTGCTTACCTTCGACTTCTCCACCGTGCAGGCCGAGGCGGCAGGGTAGACGAGCGCGAGGGGGTTGTCGCGGCAGGCAACACCATCCGGCGCGAAGTCGGCGGAATCTGAATGCTAATCAGGGTTTCAGGCCCTGCTTGTGGCGTTTCGCATCGGCTTCGGCCTTGGCCTTCAGCACGCTCTCCAGCGTGCGCTGCGCCTCGCGGGAATTCGGATTCGACTTGAGCGCATGCCGCGCATTGTCCTCCGCCTCGTCAAGATGGCCCTGCCGAAGCTGGACCACCGCCAGGTTGTTCAAGATTGCCCATTCGTCCGGCTTCTGCTCCAGGCACTTCCTCAGATACTGCTCGGCCCGCCCGTACTGCTCGTTTCCGAGGTAGGCCATCCCCAGCGCGAAGTTCGCCGCCAGGTCGTCAGGGTCGGACACCAGCACCTGGCGCGCGAACATTTCCGCCATCTGGAAGTCGGCCCGATCCATGCCCAGCTTCAATCCCTCGCGAGCGGTCAACCTCGATCCGCTCCGCCCCACCATCTCCAGTCGATGGCGGATGAGCCTGAACGACACGTTGCGCTTGTCCAGCTCGTCCGCCAGCGCGCTCTCCCGCACGGCCGCGTCCGTCTGCTTGGCGGCGTCCAGCTTGTCGGCCCGCAGGCGGCACATGCGCGCCAGCCGCCACTGCACCCGGACCAACACGTCGCGCATGCCTGGCGACACGTCCTCCAGCCCCTCGTCATCCTCGTAGATGTCCAGCACGCGATTCGCCAGCGCGTTCGCCTTCTTGGGTCCCGCCTCGGCCACGCCTTCCGGGAACCCTGCCACGCTCGCCACTAGCCCGGCGACGGGCGGCAGCGGATTCTTCCCGCGCTTCCACAGTTCAAAGCCCTGCTGGAGCGCCACGTCCTTCATGCGCGCAGGCTTCAGATGCAGCCACGTGCGCAGCGCGTCGTTCGCGCTGTACGACAGCATCTCGCGATCCTCTTCGTCTTCCGCCCCGCGCCTCCGGATGTACTTGTCCCGTTCCGAGTTCCCCATGTGCATCGAGAGCGCCAGCAGGTCATGCCCCTTTTCGCGCGCGCAAAGTTCCACCGCCGCGTCCATCGTGCCGTCTGTAAAGAGGTACTTCGCCTTCAGACTTTCCTCCGCCACCTGCTGCGCGTAGTCATGTAACACGCGCACAATCTCCCGCGGAACGGGCTGCGCCCGGTAAGGCAGGATGAGCGCCAGCAGCAGCACAGGCTCCATACGCGCAAAGAAGCGCGCCCACCGTTCCACACGCCGGAACGACTCCGCCGTCGCGGCGCCCAGCTCCGTCTCCTCCACGGAATCCTGGAACTTGATCCCCGCGATCCGCTTATAGTTGCGGAAAAAGACCTCCACTCCCAGCACGCAGAGGGCGAACATCGCCGTCTGCGTGTTGATGAGCGAGCAAACGCACCGCATCAGCAGCGACCGCACCGCCTCGTGCTCGCCCGTCCACGTCCAGAACCAGAACGACCTCCACCCGGACAGCAGCAGAAACGCCACAAGACCCGTCAGCGCAAAGAACACGGCATGCCAGTACGGCAGGAACTTGTCGTCGTCGGTGGCCGCGCCCACATAGATCATCGAGATCAAGAACGGCACCAGCACGACTACGGCGAACAGCATCCATCCGGAAGGGAGCGCCGCCATCCTGAGGACTTTCACGTAATGGGCGAGATAAGTGACGACATAGAGGAAACCGTTCATGTCATGGGCCTCGAGGCCGTCCGAAAAGCAGAAGAACGCGACGTTGGACGCCACCACCAGCAGCCAGCCGCCCAGCGCCGCAAGCGTCATTCTCCGCATCGTCACCGTCCGCAGGAAAGGATCCGCCAGCGGATTCGTCCACTTGTCGGCGTTCGCCCCCGCGCGCAGGCGGCATACGATCAGGCATCCGATCGCCAGAATGATGCCCAAGGGCGTTTCTCCGGCCATCATCCCGAGAATCAGCATCGTCCAGTACCAGCCCGAGATGATTCCCCTGAAGAGCGCCAATCGCAGGAACACGATAATGGCCAGCAGCAGCATGAGCAGGTGCAGCATCGTCGGGCCAAACACCTGACCCGCCTCCCATACGGGATCGGAGCAGACGAACAGGATCACGCCCTGCAAAAGCGCGAACCGCACGACCCACCGGCTCCATCCATGGCGCTGCATGCGGCCTTTCAGCACGTTCGGCAAGAGCGCATCGAGGAAGAAGAACATCAGGATGGCCGCCACGCCCAGCGCGCAATGCCCCGCAACAAGCAGCACGCGAATCGCCGACCCTACGCCCAGCCAGCGGAACAGCTGCGCCACTAGAGCGTGCCACAGGAGCGGGAACGGCGCCGCCGGGGGACGCACCCCCGCCGCGACAGCCACGTCTTCCCACGTGCCAGGCGGCAACCATTCATAGCGCCAATACCACGAAAGAGCGGCAACGGCGATGCCCAAGAACATCACCGCCAGCCACCGTACAAGAGTTCTTGTCCTGAAGAGCCGCATGCTCAGGCAATCCGTCTCCTGCGTAGCGCGAGAAGCGCGCCGCC
>CACYET010000226.1 GCA_902773515.1 uncultured Eubacteriales bacterium
AAAGGTTTTGCAGACCTTCGCCTTACCACTTGGCTATGGCGCCTTATAAAATGGAGCGGTAGACGAGGCTCGGACTCGCGACCTCCACCTTGGCAAGGTGGCGCTCTACCAACTGAGCTACTACCGCAACATGGTGCCTTGGGGCGGAATCGAACCACCGACACGCAGATTTTCAGTCTGCTGCTCTACCGACTGAGCTACCAAGGCAAATATGGCGACCCGAATGGGGCTCGAACCCATGACCTCCAGCGTGACAGGCTGGCGTTCTAACCAACTGAACTACCGGGCCAACTTTGGTGGGAACAACAGGGCTCGAACCTGTGACCCTTTGCTTGTAAGGCAAATGCTCTCCCAGCTGAGCTATGCTCCCATATTGTCCCACATGCCGCTTTCTCGCGGCGACATGAAATATAATACAACAAAACGCCCCGTTTGTCAATACCCCGGGGCGCTTTTTTGTATTAATGCTCTGTTAGGGCAAACCGGTGTTTGTCCGTCAAAGGCCGCGGTCAGTCGCCCGCGAGGGGGTTCTCCTCCTCCGCTTCTTCGTCATAGAACTCGCCCTCCTCGATCCACGCCTCGTTCACGCTGTCCACGATCTCCAGCGCGAAGGCGCGGCTCAGGGCGTCCTCGGAAGCGCGGGTAAAGGCGAAGTGGATCACGTCCGCGTCGTTCAGGCGGTAGATGTCCAGCGCATCGGTCCCCTCCACGACCAGCGTGTCGAAGAAGCCGCTGGCGTCCACCTCGTAGCCGGAGAGGTTCGCGTCGCCCCAGGCCACGATGTCGTCGACTTCGTTCGCCTCCACGCGGATGATCAGCGATGCGCTGCCGTCCTCCTTGGCGGCGGCGTAGCCCTCGCCCTCCAGGCCGTCGACAAAGGCCCAGCCGTCGGGCTGGCAGAACTCGATGCCCAGCACGGGAAGCTCCACCCACTCGCCGGTATAGCCCTCGTCGTCGAAGTCAAAGGAAAAATCATCGTCCTGCTCCGCCAGGGCGGGCAGTATCAGCAGCAGCGCCGCGAGCAGCGCGCACAGCATCCGGCGAATATTCACATGGATCGCTCCCTTCTCGTGTTTCTTCCGTCCTTTGGACGTTACGGAAAGCCCTTTCGTTCATTATAGGGCAGCGCGCGCGAAAAGTCCATACGCGCCGCACAAACGGACGATTTCCGCGCGAATCGCGTCACAATCGGGGCTCGAAACGACAAAAGGAACCCGCCGACATCTGCTGCCGGCGGGAATTGTGTTCATGTATTGAGTTTTTCTATTTGAAACTCCTACCCCCGGAGTATCGATGGGGCGCCTGCATTTCCCGTGAACAACCGCTATCACTTCACATGATGACCTATTGGTTTCACTCGGAAATCCGGTCCCGTTGGTTTGTCACTTCTGAATCCTTCGGGAAATGCAGGCCATGAACTGGGTTTCGCTATAGTACAATGGCATCGCCTCCCGTTCTGTTTTATTGGAGATCTGCTATCTCCCAAGAGGTTCTTTGTTCTCCCTCTTTCTGGCTCTATTATACCGCCGAAATCCAATTTTGTCAACCTGTTTTTTACCCAAAATTATAGTTTTTAACAAAAGAATTCTTATCGTAACATTACAGTTTTTTCTCATACGCCACGCGAAGAAGCGTGCCGCCCCGGTCGGGATAGTAGACCTTTCCGCAGTAGACAAACCCGTGCTTCTCCAGGAAGCGGCGCATGACGACATTGCCCGTGTGCGTGTCCGCGCGCACGCACGCGCAGCCGTTCTCCCTGGCCAGGCGCACGGCCTCGTCCATCATCCGCGCCGCGACTCCCCTGCCCCGCGCGGCGTCATCCGTCGCCAGGCGGTGGATGGTCAGGCACTTCGCGTCCGTCCCGCACGGCCACGCGCCCTCGATGCCGTCGTAGATCGGCTCGTGATCCATCTGAAGCGCCGCCACACCGCGCACGTCCTCGCCCTCGACGATCGCATACAGTTGGCCGATGCGTATATCGCGCATCAGTATCTCCCGCGTCGGATAGCCGTCCTGCCACTGGTCGATGCCGAGCGTGGCGATGAACGCCTGCGCGTCGCGCACCACGCGCATGATCTGCGGCATATCGGCCTCCGTCGCCGCCCGAAAGCGCATATTCTCCTCGCCCATGCCGTCCCCTCCCGTCGTTTTTGTAGATTATAGCACGACCGGGCGCGGATGGACAGTTAAGTTTTCAGGCATCCGCGCGTTTTTGCGGTTTACAATTGCGCGATTCGATGTTAAACTATTGCCATACACAGAAAGGGCGCTCGCTGCAGCCGACAAAGCGGCGCGGACGCCTCCTCGACGCGATGAAAGGACATCAGTATGATTCGCTTCAACAGTGACTACCTGGAGGGGGCCCATCCCCGGATCCTGGAAAGGCTCGCCGACACCAACATGGCGCAGACGCCGGGCTACGGCGAGGACATGTTCTGCGAGCGCGCCCGCGACACCGTGCGCCGCCTGTGCGACGCGCCAGACGCCGACGTGCACTTCCTGGTGGGCGGCACGCAGGCCAACGCCACGGTGCTGGCGGCGGCGCTTCTGCCCTACCAGGGCGTGATCAGCGCCGACACCGGCCACATTGCCGTGCACGAGACCGGCGCGATCGAGGCGGGCGGACACAAGGTGATCGCGCTGAAGAACACAAACGGCAAGCTGGACGCCGGGCAGATCTCGGAGTGCTGCCGTGCGCACTTCTCGGACGAGAGCCACGAGCACATGGTGATGCCCGCGGCGGTGTACATCTCGAACCCCACCGAAGTGGGCACGCTGTACAGCCGCGGCGACCTGGAGGCGCTGCGCGCGGTGTGCGACCAGTGGAACCTGACGCTGTACCTGGACGGCGCGCGGCTGGGCTACGGACTGGCGTCGCCGGAAAACACGCTCGATCTAAAGCTGATCGCGCGGCTGTGCGACGTGTTCACCATCGGCGGCACCAAGCAGGGCCTGCTGTTCGGCGAGGCCGTGGTGATCCGCCGGGATGCCCTCAAAAAGAACTTCCGCTACTTCATCAAGCAGCACGGCGGCATGCTGGCCAAGGGGCGGCTGCTGGGCGTGCAGTTCGAGGAGATGCTCAAGGACGGGCTCTACATGGAACTGTCCCGGCACGCCATCGAGCTGGCCATGCGCCTGCGCGACGCGATCCGGGCGCTGGACATCCCCACGCTGGTGGACAGCCCCACCAACCAGCAGTTCCCGATCCTGCCGAACGTGGTGCTGCCGCTGCTGGCGGAGAAGTACAGCTACGCCACCATCGAGCGCGTGGACGCGCACCACACCGCCGTGCGCTTCTGCACCAGCTGGGCCACGCGCGAGGCGGACGTGGAGAGGTTGATCGAGGATTTGGGGAAGCTGATGGGATAAAGGAAAATAATAGAATATCCTTGACGCTTCGCTAAGCCTTCGGCAACTACTTCGCTCAGAATGACAGGTTTGATGCAAAACTGTCGTAGGGGCGGCGATGCGCCGCCCGCCTTGAACGCAATGAAAC
>CACYET010000227.1 GCA_902773515.1 uncultured Eubacteriales bacterium
CCGGCCACCATGCTCATCAGGATCACCGAGAACATCGTGACCGTGAACAGGCCGCCGCTGGCGTCCATCAGCATCGAGGCCAGGAAGCCCAGCGCGATGTTGAAGTAGAGTGCGATGCGCTGTTCAAACAGCAGCGCCACCAGCATCAGCCCCAGCGATATGGGCATCATGTAGGCGTTGAAGCGGCTGATGGCGAGGCACAGGCCCGTCACCACCACCGCGATCAGGCACAGCAGCAATATCGCGCTGGTGTTCAGCTTTTTCTCCGCGTAGCGCCTGAGGTAGAGCGCCGCGCAAGCCATCACCAGCATGACGATCAGCGCGATGCCGGCCAGCAGCGGTATATCCAGCGAATCCTCCTTCAGCAGGCCCAGCGAGGACAGCATCGTGTACTGCGCCAGCGTCACGATCTCGCCGCGCCGCACGATGACCTCGCCCTTCACGCAGGTCTCCATCTCCACGGCGTCGCGCGCCTTCTGGCGGTTCGCCTCGGTGATCTCCTCGTCGATGAGCATGTTCGGCTGGATGCAGGCGTTGATCACCTTCGTGGCCATTGACACCAGGTTCGACTCGTAGCCCGTGGCGGCCAGCGACCGCGACAGACGGCTGACCGCCGCGCTCTCCTGGCCCTCCAGCAGCGTCGAATTGAGCGCCTCGCGCACGCTGATGATCGCGTCGTTCACGAGGTGGTCCAGGTTGTCGGCGTCCGCGTAGATCAGCGCCTCGTACTCGTCCCAGACCAGGTTGACGGGCAGCGTCAGGTTGAGCGTCTCAAGCTCCGAGTCGGTCATGTCCGCCGGGTCGGGATACGAGCCGTCGCGCAGCGCCAGCAGCCGGTTGAACGAGGACTCCATCGCCGAGGACACCGTGCCCACCACGGAGAAGTCGATGCTCTTGTAGCTGGGCTCCACCATCGCGGCGGCGGCGTCCCGGTGCTCCTCGGTGGTCACCGTGTCGTTCACGTCCTTGGTGGCCAGTATGTCCATCGGGGCGGGGGAGCCCACCTGGATGTCGTGCTGTTCCGGGGTCGCGCCCACGACGAGCATCGCCGTCAGCAGCAGATAGGCCGCGGCGATGATCAGCGCGTTTTTCAGCACCGGGGCGACGCGCGACGCGCCTGCCCTGCGTCTCTTCATCTTCATGGGTCTTCCCTCCTACGGGCGGAAAACGCGGGGCCTGCGCTCGGTCCGCTCGTTCTTTTGCGCGTTCTTCTGCGCGTGCTTCTCATAGGCGCGCACGATGGCCTGCACCAGCTCGTGGCGCACCACGTCCTTGTGGGTCAGGCGCACGATGCCGATGTCGTCCACGTCCTTCAGCACCTCCAGCGCCTCCACCAGGCCGGACTTCTTGCCCATGGGCAGGTCGATCTGCGTCACGTCGCCGGTGACGACCATCTTCGAGCCCATGCCCATGCGCGTGAGAAACATCTTCATTTGCTCGCTGGTGGTGTTCTGGGCCTCGTCGAGTATGATGAAGGCGTCGTTGAGCGTGCGGCCGCGCATGTAGGCCAGCGGGGCCACCTCCACCGCGCCGCGCTCCAGCAGCCGCTGGTAGGCGTCCAGGCCCAGCATTTCGTGCAGCGCGTCGTACAGGGGCCGCAGATACGGGTCCACCTTCTGCGCCAGGTCGCCGGGCAAAAAGCCCAGCTTTTCACCGGCCTCCACGGCGGGGCGGGTGAGTATGATCTTCTCGATCTCCTTGTTCTTGAGCGCCACCACCGCCATGGCGATGGCGAGGTACGTCTTGCCCGTTCCGGCGGGGCCGACCGCGAAGGTGGCGGTGTTTTGCCGGATGGCGTCCACGTACTGCTTCTGGCCCAGCGTCTTGCACTTCACCTGCCGTCCGCGGTAGGTGATGGCGATCACGTCGCGCATGATCTCGCCGATGCGGTCGGCCTTGCCCTCGGAGGCCAGGTCGATGGCGTAGCGGATGCGCGTGCGATCCACGGCGTCGCCGCGCAGCACGATCTCCTGCAATTTCTCCAGCGTTTCCCGCGCCAGCGACACCTTCTCGGGGTTGCCGCTGAGCGTGATCTCGCCGCCGTGGGCGAATATATCCACGCCCAATTCCTCGCGGAACAGCGGTATGTTCTCCTCTCGGATGCCGAACATGCCGATGAACTGCTCCGGCGAATCGACGTTCATGTGCTCGGTGTAGGTCTCAGACGTGTGCTCCAAATCGTATGGCCTCCCTGTGGTAATGGATTCAATCGTCGCTTGTATCCCGCGCGAGCGCCTCCCGCGTCGTCGCGGCGTCGGCGCTGATCTCGATGACGGCCCGCGCGACCAGGCGGTCGCCCGCGGCCTCGAAGTCGATCCAGCGCTTCAATATCTCATAGTTTTCGGGCCCCTCGCGCGTCAGCTTCAGCGCGGCGTCCGCGAACGCCAGGGACGTCAGCTGCCCCTTGAGCGCGCCCCGGTCGAGCGCGACCTCGCGGGCCTCGACCTCCCGCCGCGTCGCGCGCTCGATCTCCACGGGAACGAACAGCCCGCCGATGGGCAGATATTCCCGCTCTTCGCGCTGGCGGGCGTAGGCTTCGCCCTCCGTGAGCGCCAGGCTGAACCACGGCGTCTTCAGGCGGCTCTGCGCGGACGATCGCCCCGTAAATCGCTCGCGCGTCTCCTTCGTCGGCAGCGCGGCTTCGCCGGCGAACCACGCGCGGACGACCACCTCTCCCAGCGCGGCGACGGGCTGCGTCTCCTCCGCACCGGCGATCTCCTCGCCGCGGATCAGCAGTTGCCCGCGGCGAACGGTGTCTCCCGGCTGCACGCAGAGCTCTCCGGAGCGGGCCACGGCGCTCAGCACGATCCCGTCCCGGTCGGAGACGAGGTCGCGCGCGGCGTTCACGTCATAGAGCGGCGGGGAGGGGACCTCCGGCACGGCCTCGATCGCCAGTTGCACGCCCCGAAGCCGCGCGCCGACGTAGCTGTAGTTCCCGGCTTCGGCGCGAAGCGCCTGGCCGAGTGCGTCCAGGTCGATGTCCCGGGATATGCCCGGGCGCACGCCCGCCGCCTTCAAGGCGCTTTCGAGCGCGGCGGCGTCGCCCAGCCGCGCAGCCTCACCGGTGAACGCGACGTCCACCAGCCATATCCTGCCCAGGAACAGCCAGCACAGCGCCGCGAAGAGCATCAGCCCCAGCGGCAGCGTGGCGCGACGCCTCGCGAAGGCTTTGAAGGCGCTTCGCCCGCGCCGGGCCAGCGTCCGCGCCGGCAGGCGGAAGCGCGTGCACTGATCGAGCAGTATCCCGGCGCTCGCCTCGTCGCAGTCGACGATCAGCGCGTGGGCGTCCGTTCGCCGCACGGACCTAAACCGCGCGCCCTCGCGCAGCGCGCGCTCCAGCAGCTTTTCCGGCATCAGGCACTCCACGCGGACGGTGACTTCACCCTTCATCGGGCGCACCACCTTCCGAGCAGGGCAGCTCCACCCTGGCGATGTCGCCGCGGACGATCAGCGCGCCGGGGCGAACGTCGCGAA
>CACYET010000228.1 GCA_902773515.1 uncultured Eubacteriales bacterium
AAGAGGGCGGAAAAGGAGGCGGCGCGCCACAGCGCGGCAAAGAACCAGATTTCCCGCGGCGCGAACCTCGCCTTCAACATCCTGCTGATCGTGGCCTGCATACTGACCATCTTCCCGCTGTGGATCATACTGGTCTCCTCGTTCACCAGCGAGGTGGCGCTGACCACCCATGGCTACCGGCTGTGGCCGCTGGAGTTCTCCACCACGGCTTACACCTACCTGTTCCGCGACGGCTCGGCGATCCTGACCGCCTACCGCAACACGATCATCGCCACCGTGTCCGGCACGATCATCTCTGTGATCACCGTCGGCCTGTACGCCTACGCGCTCAGCCGCCCGGACTTCAAGTACAAGAAGTTCTTTACGTTCTTCTCGTTCTTCACGATGCTGTTCGGCGGCGGCATGGTGAGCTACTACAACATGACCCGTTCCGTGCTGGGCCTGAAGGACACGGTCTGGGCGCTGTTCCTGCCGATGTCGTTCTCGGCCTACTGGGTCATCATCATGCGCACGTTCTACCAATCCTCGGTGCCGGAGGCCATCATTGAGTCCGCCCGCATCGACGGCTGCGGCGAGTGGCGCACGCTCTTGCAGATCGTGGCCCCGCTGGCGCTGCCGGGCTTTGCCACCGTCGCGTTGTTCAGCGCCATCGGCGTGTGGAACGACTTCAGGAACTGCCTGCTGATCAACGACAACGCGCAGTACTACAACCTGCAGTACACGATCTACCAGACCATGAACAACCTGCGCTTCCTGAAGGAGAACGCCTCGAGAATGGGCGGCGCGAACGTGGCCAACCTGCCGGCGGAGACCTTCCGCATGGCCATGGCGGTGGTCACGGTGGGCCCGATCATCCTGGCCTACCCCTTCTTCCAGAAGTACTTTGTCAAGGGCCTGACGGTCGGCGCGGTGAAGGGCTAAATGAGTGTGGAGTGTGGAGAGTGGAGTGTGGAGTGTGGAGTGTAAAGAGTAAACCAATCCCTACTCCCTACTGCCTACTCCCTACTCCCTGATCATCGGTTTCAAGGGCCCACGCAGCCCTCGAAATATATCAACCAAGGAGGGAATTCACATGCGTAAACTGGTAACTCTGCTCCTGGCGGTGGCTATGGTTCTGGCTATGCTGACTGTGGCTGTGGCTGAGGAGCCCTACACCCTGGACATCTACTGGGTTGGCAACGGCGATAACGAGGCCGTGCGCGCGGGCGTTGAGGCGGCTGTCAATGAGTACATTGAGCCCCTGATCGGCGCGAATGTCAGCTATCACATCATCGGCTGGGGCGACTGGAACGACAAGGCCATCAACGCCCTGCAGACCGGCGAGAAGATGGACCTGATCTTCACCGCTGACTGGGAAGGCTACGGCGTCGAGGTTGCCGGCGGCCTGCTGCTGCCCCTGGACGACCTGCTCGAGGAGTATGGCCAGGGCATCAAGGAGACCCTGCCCCAGACCTTCCTGGACGGCGTCAAGGTGAACGGCGTTCTGTACGGCATCCCCACCAACAAGGAGCTGTGCGTGCCGGAAGGCGTCATCATCAACAAGACCGCTGCTGAGGAGATCGGCTGGGACGTCGTCGCTGACGATCCGTCCATCACCTGCCTGGCGGACCTCGAGCCCTGGCTTGAGAAGTACAAGGAAGCCCATCCCGACAAGTATCCCTACCTGATGGACGGCCAGGCCGGCCGTTGGCCCGACGAGCCCTGGTGCCCCGACTGGTGCGGCATGGCTACGAACTCCATCGCGATGAAGATGGCGCCCGCTGAGGACGGCACCTTCGACGAGACCATCTACAGCATCTTCGAGACCCCCGAGCAGGAGGAGCACATCCGCCTGATGTACGACTGGGCTCAGAAGGGCTACATCGATCCCGACGCCGCCCTGGCCTCCTTCGACTACAACGGCACCTTCGGCCGTGGCGACTTCCTGGCCTTCGCGCAGCCCCTGAAGGGCAACGGCATCAAGGCCGGCGAGATGTATGCCGCCAACGCGACCGCCGAGTTCGAGTGCGTCGAGATCACCATGCAGCCCAAGTGCGTCGTGACCACCCACGCCGGCGGCTCCATGTTCGGCATCCCGGTGACCTCTAAGAATCCGGAAGCTGCCATGAAGTACCTGAACCTGATGCACAGCGATGCCACCCTGGTCAACCTGATGCTGTTCGGCGCCGAGGGCGTGAACTACACCAAGGTGAACGATCAGCAGGTTGAGCTGACCGACCAGAACTGGTACGGCGTGCACGGCGGCGCCTGGACCGTGGGCAACACCAAGCTCCAGTACGTCCTGACCACCGAGGATCCCGCCAAGAACGAGCTGCTGCAGTCCTATGCGGACGACGCCGTGGCGACCGCTTCCCTGGGCTTCCGCTTCGTGAAGGACAACGTGGCCGATCAGATCGCGGCTGTGGATCAGGTTATTGCTGAGTATGGCAATCCTCTGATGTGCGGCGCTGCTGATCCCGACGATCCCGACGCTGGCCTCGAGGCCATGAAGGCTGCCCTGGCGGATGCCGGCATGGCCGACATCATCGCCGAGGTGCAGGCTCAGTACGACGAGTGGAAGGCCGCTCAGGAATAATTGACTGAAAGGTTTTTCCACCCATAAAAACGGGGTCGTTCCGCAGTTGCGGAACGACCCCGTTTTGACGTGTTTTGCGGACGAATAAGATCCTTGATGCTCCGCTAGGCCTGCGGCAACTGCTTCGCTCAGGATGACACCGAAGCAATGTCTGTCATCCTGAGCGGAGCCGTGCAAGCGGCGAAGTCGAAGGATCTTTTCAATACTATTCCGCCTCCACGATGTGAAACGCCGCGGCGCGGCCGAGGCGGTTCATCACGGCCAGGCCCACGCCGTCGGCCTCCACGGCCTCGGAGAACAGCGCGTCCGCGCCCAGGCGGTCGGCCTCGCGCAGCCGCGCAAACAGCGCGCGCGCCATCCCGGCGGCGTCCGGGCCCAGCGACAGGGTGCGGCGCTCGGCGTAGGCGCTCAGGTGCCCCTCCAGCGCCAGGATCAGCGGACTTTGGCCCGCCGCCAGCGCCTCGTCGTACAGGCGGCAGATCGTCTGCGCCACGGCCTTTTCCTCGCCGCGCACGACGGTCAGCGCCCCGGCGGGGGCATAGTGGCGGTACTTCATGCCCGGGCTGCGGGCGACCTCGTTCTCGCCCAGCGGGCGCATCACGGCGGGGTCCACGCCCGCGCTGCCGCAGGCGGCGGCGATCATCTCCGGCGTCACGCCGCCGGGCCGCAGCACGCGGGGCGTCTCGCCGGACAGGTCGATCACAGTCGATTCGAGGCCCACCTCGCAGTCCCCGCCGTCTAGGATCAGCGGGACGCGCCCGTCCATGTCCTCCAGCACGTGCCGCGCCGACGTGGGGCTGGGCCGGCCGGAGCGGTTGGCGCTGGGCGCGGCGATGGGCACGCCCGCGGCGTCGATCAGCGCGCGAGCCGCCGGGTGCGCCGGGAAGC
>CACYET010000229.1 GCA_902773515.1 uncultured Eubacteriales bacterium
CGCGTCGAGGAAACGACCAAGACGGTCGAATACGACAATAAAACAAGCATCACCTTCACAGGCGTCATGCCGCTCGGCGGCACGGTGACGCTGACCCCGATCGAGGAAGCCTACCGCGAAGGTACGCTGTTCCAGTTCGCCATCGAGATCACCGGCTTGCCCGACGCGGCCGCGGCCTGCACCACGTACTCGATGCCCATGACGCCGAATTCGCTGGAACCGGCGTTGAACACGTTGTTGATGTCCAGCAGGATGGCGTCGAAGTCGGCGTAGTCCGGCAGGCGGTAGATGTTGTACTCGCCGTAGTTGTGCCCGGTCGTGAAGTCGAAATAGGCGTCGCTGCGCAGGATGTGCAGGCTGAAGGGCTCGCCCAGCTTTTGCAGGGCGCGGTGCAGGCCCGCGGCGCGCTCGTAGCTGAACTTGCGCATGCAGTCGTTGAGCACATACAGAACTCTCTTCATCGGTGTATTACTCCATAATCGTCATCGCTTCGCGATTTCCCGAACCGTCTCCACGACGTCCCTGTGTGCGACGCGCCGGGGCTCAAAGCGCACGAGTGTGTAAACTAGCTGCATCACCAGGCCCGCGCCGAACGTGCTGATGACGGTGCCGATGCCCACGGGCCCGCCGAGCAGCCAGCCCGCCAGCAGCACCGCCGCCCAGAGCAGGATCTCCACCAGGCCGATGGGCAGCCGGGGCAGGCGCTTGCCCAGCCCGACCAGCAGCGCGTCTCTCGGGCCGCAGCACTGGCCCGCGCTCATGTAGATCCACATGCCCAGCGCCATGAACACGAAGCCGATGAGCATCAGCCCCACGCCCAGCGGCAGGCTGCGGTTCTCCGGCAGCGGGTTGAGGTCGTTGTACATCTGCACGAAGTTTCCCGTCAGCAGCGCGTCGATGATCGTGCCGAAGCCGATGCGCTCCTTCAGGAGCAGGTCGACGCACAGCACGATCACTGCGATCGTGGTCATCGACAGGCCGTAGTTCAGGGGCGTGTGCCGGGCGATGCCCATGCCGAGGCAGTCCCACGGCGCCAGGCCGATGTTGGCGTATATCGTCAGATGGACGCCGAAGGCGAACACCAGCAGGCCTGCGGCGATCTGCAGCCATTGAAGCAGCGTGCGTTTCACGGGTCAACCACCATTTTCTTTCGTTGAGGTCGTGGGATGACCGCCGCGGTCACTCCTCCGGTTCGGCCTGCACGATGCCGGCCTCGCCCAGGGCCTCGACCACGGTCTCGTAGGCCTTTTTGATCTCCTGCGCGGTGTGGCCGTCCGGGTCGGTGAGCGTGTCCCAGGCGCTCTTGACGTCCTCGCCGGCCTGGGTCAGCCACGCCTCCACGGCGGGGCCGTTCTCGTCGATGAACGCGCGGAGCTGAGCCGCGGCGCCCTCGGCCCACTCGCCGATGCCGGACTCGCCGTACCAGGCGGTGACGTCCTCCAGCGCGCCCTGCGCCCATTCCGTCAGGCCGGCGTCATCGGCCCAGGCGGCGATGTCGTCAGCCGCGCCCTGCGCCCACTCGGTGATCCCGGAATCCTCCACCCACTCCGAGGCCGCCTGTCCGGCGTCCGCGGCCATGCCTAGGAACGAGTCCCAGGTCTTGGAGAGGTTGTTGACAAAGTCCTCGGCGTGCGAGGTCTCGGCCACGCAGGCGGGGGAGAGCAGCAGGCATAACGCGAGGATCAAAGCGATGCGTTTCACGGTTGGACCTCCTTTGGTTGGTGACGGTATGCGGTCGATATGTCAATCGAGAGAGAAGCGCTCGTGGGTCTCGAACACGGTGCAGATGGTCGAGTAGTTCCCAAACACGGTCAGCTTGTCGCCCGGCTGGAACACGGTGTCCGCCGTCGCGGGCACGGCCTTTCCCCGGTCCACCAGCATCACCAGCAGCTTGTGCTCCGACTTGATGCCCGTCTCGGACAGGGGCTTGCCCGCGTACGGCTCGGGCACCCGATTCAGCACCACCTGCACGATGCTGTCCTCGCCGATGTAGTCGAGCAGGAAGGCCGTGTTCTCGTTGCCCGTCTTCATGATCTTCCCGACGAGCTTCTCCAGCAGGTTTTCCACCCAGGTGTGCACCTTGGGCATGCGCATAAACAGGAATATGACCGCGACGGAGATGATCGGGAAGATCAGGCCGACGATGTTGGAAAACGTTCGCTCGGAGTTCTTCAGCGAGATGAACACGTTGATCAGCGCGGATATGAACGTCACGTTGAACACGTAGCCGAACAGCATGATCATCCTCGCCAGCCGCCGCCGGGACTTGGTGGAGACAAACAACTCGCTCTCGCGGGTCGTGTAGCCGCTGCCCGTCAGCAGGGAGACCACCTGGAAGCGCGCCTTTTCATCGGGCACGCCGGTAAAGCGAAACAGCACCGTGAAGAATTCCGCGATGACCCAGTAGATGACGATGATCACGGAGAACAGAGTGAATGCGAAGATCACGTTCATACGATCATCCTCTCCGAGGTTCTGTATACTTTTACCTCCTTTTATTATACCACAGAACCACGCGCCGGGGCAACCTGAAAAAGCGGCTTTTTGCGCGCTCTGGCGCACTTTATTGCGCTGTGGCAGGTAGACAAAGCGCCGCGCGTATGTTAGAATCAGGATAATGGCATTCCGATGGGGAATTATGGAAGCGATTACGGAGAATCTGGAAGCCCGAATCGACGCGCGCGGGAGAGATGAGAAGTGAAGAGGGAAGCCGGGAAGGTGCTGCTGCTCAGCTGCAGCACGGGCGAGGGCCACAACCACTGCGCCAAGGCCGTCTGCCAACAGCTGGCCGCGCTGGGCGTGGACGCCGATTTCTTTGACATGCTCAACCTGTTCGGCGAGCCGGGGCCCATCCACATAGACCAGCTGCTCAACGTCATCTCCACGAAGGCGCCGAGCCTGTTCGGACTGATGTACAGGGCGGGGGAGAAGGTCAGCTCGCTGGGCGTCACGTCGCCGATCTACCTGATCAACCGCAACTACGGGCGCAAGCTGTGCGACCTGATCAACGAAAACGGCTACGACGCGGTGGTGTGCTCGCACCTGTTCCCGATGGAGACGCTGACGTTCATCCGCAAGCGCTACGGCCTGAAGGCGCGCTGCTACGGCATCCTCTCGGACTACACCTGCATACCGTTCCTCGTGGAGACGGACCTGGACGCCTACTTCCTGCCGCACGAGAAGGTGCGCGCGGCGTGCGAGCGCGCGGGCATCCCCGCCGGGCGGCTCGTTGTCACCGGCATGCCCGTGGCGGCGTCGTTCCACACGGAGATGACGAAGGCCGAGGCGCGCGCCGAGCTCGGCATCCCCGATTCGGCGCGGATGTACCTCGTCATGACGGGCGGCATCGGCTGCGGGGACGCCATCGGCCTGTGCGATAAGCTCCTGGAGGTCCCCGATGCGGACATGCTGCTCTGCGTGCTCGCGGGG
>CACYET010000230.1 GCA_902773515.1 uncultured Eubacteriales bacterium
CTATCGCCTCCATCAACCGGCCGACCGGCCGTGTTTCATGGTATGCGGGGATGGGGCTTCGTGTGTGTCCGGGAAGAATGCCAAAGATCCTTCGCTGCGCTCAGGATGACATCGAAAGGCTGTCAGCCAACCTGTCATCCTGAGCGGAGCGAAGGATCTTATTCGCCATCGTTTCAGATCACCGAATCGCCTTCGCGATCTTTTCCACGCCCTTGCCGACGAGCGCGACGGAGTTTGGCGCGGTGAGCGTCTCGCGCATCAGCGCGTTCACGGCGTCGAACCGCACGGCGTTGATGCGGTCGATGGTCTCGCTCTCGGTGCGCGTGGCGTCCATCAGCAGAAGCCGCCGCCCGTTCGACTGCATCCGCGCGGACGTGCTCTCCAGGCCCAGGATGTACCCGGCCTTCAGCTGTTCGCGGGCCATCGTAAACTCGGCCTCGGTCATGCCCTTCTCGGCGATGCCGCGCGCCTCCTTCAGGATCATGTCGTACACCTGCGCGGCATTCTCCGGGCTCGTGGCGGCGTAGACGGACAGCATGCCCGTATCGGTGTAGGCGTTGGGATAGCTGTACACGGTGTAGGCCATGCCGCTCTCCTCGCGGATCTTCTGGAATAGGCGCGAGGACATGGCCCCTCCGAACACGCTGTTGAAGATGGCGATGTCGTAGTTGCGCTCGTCGCCCATCGGCAGCGCCGGATAGCCCAGGCAGATGTGGATCTGCTCGATGTCCTTCTCGCGGGTGACGACCGTCGGCGCGGCCGCGCGCGTCACGCAGGGCAGCTTGTCGAGCCCCTCGGCCCTCCAGTCGCCCAGCAGGCTTTTCGCCAGGTCCAGCACGGCGCTCCACTCGTAGTTCCCGGCGATGGCCAGCACGGCGTTCTGCGGGCGGTACATCCTGCCCCAGTAGCCCGACAGCTTTTCGCGCGAGCAGCCGGAAACGCTCGCCTCGGTGCCCAGGATCGGGCGCGAGACGGCCTGGTCGCCGTAGTGCGCCAGCATCAAAAGCTCGTGCACCAGGTCCTCCGGCGTGTCCTCGGCCATGTTGATCTCCTCGATCACCACGCCCTTCTCCTTCTCCATCTCGTTGGGGTCGAAGGCCGGGTGCGTCGCCATGTCGGCGATCACGTCCATCGCCAGCGGCAAATGCTCGTCCACCACCTTCGCGTAGAAGCAGGTGCACTCCTTCGCGGTAAAGGCGTTCAGCTGGCCGCCGACGGCGTCCATCTCCTCGGCGATCTGCCTCGCGGTGCGCTTCTCGGTGCCCTTGAACACCATGTGCTCCAGGAAGTGGCTCACGCCGCCCTCGTCCGCGGCCTCGAACTGCGAGCCCGCGCCCAGCCACAGCCCCACCGACACCGAGCGGAAGTGCGGTATCCGCTCCCCGATGATCCTGAGGCCGTTTTCGAGGGTGATCTGATCAAAAGTCATGTCGTTTGCTCCTTCTTCCAATACTGCCGCCTGACGATCCGGTTATACCCGATCTTCCGGTAGAACGGGTCGCCGCCGCCGGTCATGAAGCGCGCGCCCAGCGGCCGCAGCCTTCGCGCGTGCTCGGACAGCGCGGCTTCGGCCAGGCCCATCCGGCGATACTCGGGGATCGTACACAGCGGCTCCATGTACGCCAGCCGGTTCTCCGCCACCCACCACATGCCCGAGAAGCAGGCGTACTCCCCCGCCGCGTCGGCGATGATGACGTCGTATTCGTGGGTGGAATGGGGCGACGGCGCCAGGATCTCGCCGAGCACGTTATAGTACGACTTCTGCGCGTCCCACTCGCAGCCGGTCACGCGCTCCGCCCAGTTTTCAAACGGCGCGCGCTCGCCGTGACCAAAGCCCTTCCAGAAGCAGCGCGTCAGCTTCACCGCATCGACCTCCAGCGGGTCGACGAGGTGAAAGCCCTCGGGGATCGGGCGGTTCAGGTCACGGGTCGCGAAGTCGAACTCGTATTCCACATCCTCGCTGTCGAGGACGTAGCCGCGCCGCTTCGCCGCGTCGATGAGCGCCTGCTGACCCGCGAACAGCACGAACGCCTTTTCGCCGTCAAAGTGCGGCAGAGACGTCTCGCCGTATTCGATGATCGCGTCCGCCAGCGTTTCATAGCCGGGGCGGAGGCAGACGTAGACGTCGGTGCACGGCTCCTCGTAGAACGCGAAGGCCGCAACCCTTTCGCCGTCCAGCCACAGCCGGTTCATGGGCAGGTAGTTCTTGTCCAGCCAGCTCGAGCCCAGCGCGTACTCGAAGAACGGCGCGCTGGCGCCGTTCGCGTGGTCCGGGTCGTAGACCTCCACCATGAAGTCCCAGACGCGCCGCGAATCCGTCAGCAGTTGGAATTGTTTGGTTGTGATGCTCATAGACTGCCTCGTTTGGAAAGAACGCTGTGGGACAACGGGGACGGTTCTTTTGTCCCGCTTCAACACCGATCGCTGTACCACAGCGACCTCATCCGGCGCTGACGCGCCACCTTCCCCAGGGGGGAAGGCTTTTGGGTCGCCGTCAGCGCCAGCTCGTTTCCTCTCAATATCGAACGGATGGGCATACCCAGTATGCCCATCCAAATCAGTCTCTATTGCGATCAGTCCCTGCGGCGCGGCCTGCGGTCGCCGAAGCGGTCGCCGCCGCGTCCGCCGCGCTCGCCGTCGCGGCGCGGAGGCCGGCGCACCGGCATGGAGTCGTCGTCGTACTCGATGTCGTTGCGGACCAGGTTCACGCGGCCCTGGCTGTCGATCTCGCCCACGCGGACCTCCAGCTCGTCGCCGATGTTCACCACGTCCTCCACCTTGTCCACGCGCTCGTTGGCCAGCTTGGAGATGTGGATCATGCCGTCCTTGCCGGGCGCGTACTCGACGAACGCGCCGAAGGACATGATGCGCACGACCTTGCCGGTGAACACGTCGCCCACCTGCAGATCCTTCGCAATACCCTCGATGATCTTGCGGGCCTTCTTCGCCGCCTCGTCGTTCTCGGTGGCGATGAACACGCTGCCGTCGTCCTCGATGTCGATCTTGACGCCGGTCTCCTCGATGATCTTGTTGATGGTCTTGCCGCGCGGACCGACCACCTCGCCGATCTTCTCGGGGTTGATGAAGAAGTGCAGGATCTTGGGCGCGTACTTGCTGAGGCTCTCGCGCGGCGCGGGCAGCACCTCGAGCATCTTGCCCAGGATGTGCATGCGGCCGTCGTAGGCCTGAGCCAGCGCCTGGCGCAGGATGGCCTCGTCGATGCCCTTGATCTTGATGTCCATCTGGATGGCGGTGATGCCCTGCGCGGTGCCGGCCACCTTGAAGTCCATGTCGCCGAGGAAGTCCTCGAGGCCCTGGATGTCGGTCAGCACGGCCACCTTGCCGGTGTTCTCAACGTCCTTGATCAGGCCCATGGCCACGCCGGCCACGGGGCGCTTGATCGGCACGCCCGCGTCCATCAG
>CACYET010000231.1 GCA_902773515.1 uncultured Eubacteriales bacterium
CAGCACGGGGATGTTCATCATGGTGGCCATGTTGGCGGCCTTCTCCACGATCATGCCCACCAGCTCCTGGGGGCTGGTGACGATCAGTATGCCGTCCAGAGGCAGCGACTGGAACACCGTCAGCGGCACGTCGCCCGTTCCCGGAGGCATGTCGACGAACATGAAGTCCACATCCTCCCACATCACGTCGGTCCAGAACTGCTTGACGGTCCCGGCGATGACGGGGCCGCGCCAGACGACGGGGTCGGTCTCGTTGTTCAGAAGAAGGTTCAGCGACACCAGCTTCACGCCCGTGGAGCTGACGGCGGGGTAGATGCCCTCGTCGGAGCCCATCAGCTGGCTCTTCACGCCGAAGGCCTTGGGGATGGACGGGCCGGTCACGTCCGCGTCGAGGATCGCGACGCTGTGGCCGCGGCGGCGCATCAGCGCGCTCATCAGGCTGGTGACCAGGCTCTTGCCGACGCCGCCCTTGCCGCTGACCACGCCGATGACCTTCTTCACATGGCTGTTCGGGTTGGCGGGCGCGGAGAAATCGGGCTGCTGGTCGGCGTTGCGGCTGGGGCAATCCACGCCGCACGTGCTGCAATCGTGGGTACAGTTCTCGCTCATGGACAAACATCTCCAATTTGAAGTGATATTGAAACTATCATAGCGCAAAACGCCGCTTTCGTCAAGTCCTCGCTTACAATCCGTGAATCGCCGCCGGATGCGCTTTCGGTTTTTTAACTTGACAGTGCAAGACAAAGTGCATATAATTAGTTATACAAATCATACTTATCATACGGAAGGGGACGGAAACATGAACGCACCGAAGGGAAAATACGCATGGACGGCGACGGTGGGGGAGAAGGGACAGATCGTGATCCCCAAGCAGGCCCGCGAGGTATTTGGCATCAAGCCGGGTGACACGCTGATCCTGCTGGGCGATGATGAGCGCGGCATCGCCATTCCGCCCAAGGCGGCCTTTGCCGAGTGGTACAGCAAGGCGTTTTCCGAGAAGAGCGAGGGCTGACCGATGAAGAGAGTAGCTGTGTTTTGCATTCCCGCGCACGGCCACACCAATCCGATGCTGGCGGTGGTCCGGGAGCTGGTCGCGCGGGGCGATGAAGTGCGCTTCTATTCGTTTGGCGAGTTCCGGGAAAAGATCGAGCGCACCGGCGCCGCGTTCGTAAACTGCGACCAATACCTTCCGGAGCTGAGCGCGAAGGAGGAGGAAAGCCTGAAGAAGGTCTCCAGCACGGAGATGGCCATCCAGGACATCCGGATCACCGCCGCGATGGACGCGTTTTTGCACGGCGAGTTCACGGCCTTCAAGCCGGACGTCGTCTTCACGGATTCCGTGTGCTTCTGGGGAAAGCTGAACGCCTGGAAGTACGACGTTCCGATGGTCGTCTCCACGAGCACCTTCGCGTTCAACCAGGTGTCCTCCTCGTACATGAAGAATTCGCCGGGGGAGATCGCCGGGCTGATCCTCGGCCTGCCGAGGGTCTCCAGGGAGCTGAACAAGCTCAAGGCCATGGGCTACAAGGTGAAGGGACTGTTTTCCCTGATCCAGAGCGACAACCAGACGGATTCGATCGTCTATACCTCGAAGCGCTTCCAGCCCTGCGCGGAGAGCTTTTCCGACCATTATACCTTCGTGGGGCCTTCCCTGCTGACCGATCAAAAGCTGAACAAGGATCATGAGCGGCCGCTCGTGTACATCTCGCTCGGCACGGTCATCAACGATCGCCCGGACTTTTACGGCAAGTGCATCGAGGCGTTCCGGGGAGAGAACGTGGACGTGATCCTGTCGTGCGGAAAGTCGGTGGACAAAGCGAGCTTCGGGGCGCTTCCGGAAAACGTACGGGTATACGACAGCGTCGATCAGCTGGACGTCCTCTCCAGGGCGGATGCGTTCATTACGCACTGCGGCATGAACAGCGTGTCGGAGAGCCTCTACATGGCGACGCCGATGGTGTTGTACGCGCAGACGAACGAACAGCAGGCGGTCGCGAGAAGGGTGCGCGAAATGGGCGCGGGAATCGATTTGAAGGACGATTCGGCTTTGGGGATCAGGGACGCGGTCCGGAAGATCCTGGATGTGCCGTCCTACAAGAGCGCGGCGCGGGAATGCTGCGATGATTTCCGGAAGTGCCCGGGCGTGAAAGGGGCGGCGGACTTCATCGAGAGCGCCCCGCACGCCTCCGACGGCGTGGACATCATCCGGGACCTGAACCGGGTGAATGTCGGCCTGCAGGTGGGGTACAGCCTCCTTACGATCCTTTTGGCGAGCGTCCTCTTTCGGTTTATCAGCGCAAAGTACCTGTGGATCTACGTCGCGCTGGCGGTCGTCCTGTCCACGCCGGTCAACAAGATGCTGCAAAGGGCGGCCTACAGGCGGCTGGTGAAGGCAAAGCTGAAATAAGGAAGGGGCGGGAGAAAAGAATTTTTTGCGATTTGCCGCGGCGCGGCCCCGAAGATAACACAAAGGCAATGTTGCTCTGCTATAATGCGCAATACCGCATTCGTTCATGTCATACGCGATTCGGGCTCGCCCGGGGAGAAATACGCCATGCGCCTTCGCAACAAGCACTATGAGATCGACATGCTCAACGGCCCGGTGATGCCGAAGCTGCTTAGCTTTGCGCTGCCGCTGATGCTGTCCAGCATGCTGCAGCTCACCTTCAACGCCGCGGACGTGATCGTGGTCGGGCGCTTCGAGGGCGACGCCGCGCTGGCGGCGGTGGGCGCGCCGGGGCCGCTGATCAACCTGCTGGTGAACCTGTTTCTGGGGCTGTCGGTGGGCGCGAACGTGGTGGTGGCCCAGTGCCGGGGCGCGGGCGACTACCAGCAGACGCGCGACGCGGTGCACACGTCGGTGGCCATGAGCCTGATCAGCGGCGTGCTGGTGGGCGTCGTGGGCTTCTTCCTGGCGGGCACGTTCCTGGGCCTGATGAACACGCCCGGCGAGGTGCTGCCCCTGGCGACGGCCTACATGCGCATCTACTTCCTGGGCATGCCGGCGAACATGCTCTACAACTTCGGCGCGGCGATTCTGCGCGCCGTGGGCGACACGCGCCGCCCGCTGGCCTACCTGACCATCGCGGGCGTGGCGAACGTGCTTCTGAACCTGCTGTTCGTGATCGCGTTCGGCATGGGCGTGTCCGGCGTGGCGCTGGCCACGATCATCTCCCAGATGATCTCGGCGGCGCTGGTGCTGCTGTGCCTGATGCGCAGCGACGGGGCCATCAAGCTGGAGCTGAAGAAGCTGCGGCTGGACATGGTCAAGGTGGGGCAGATCGCGAAGGTCGGCCTGCCGGCGGGCCTGCAGGGCATGGTGTTCTCCCTGGCCAACATCGTGGTGCAGAGTGCCATCAACAGCCTGGGCGCCACGGTCATGGCGGCCTCCAGCGCGTTCAGATAGCCGGATGCCGC
>CACYET010000232.1 GCA_902773515.1 uncultured Eubacteriales bacterium
AGATTTTTACTGCGCATCTGTAAAGCTGGTCGTCGAGATCGACGGCTCCCAGCACTATGAGCCGGATGGCCGGGAGAATGACGAAAAGCGGGATCGGTATTTGATGGGGCTGGGTTTGAGCGTGCTGAGATTCAGCAATTATGAGGTCGATTGTCACTTCGACGGGGTCTGTGCGCAGATCGACAGAGAGGTAACGCGAAGGCGCGGACAGGATGAGGAATGAGAACGATAGGTTGGCGTGATTCGACCTCATCCGTCTTGCCGCATAGCGGCAAGCCACCTTCCCCAAAGGGGAAGGCTTTTGGATGTGTGGCTGTAGAAGCGGGTGCTGTTCCGACCTCATCCGCCCCCTGACGGGGACACCTGACGCTGACGCTAGGCCTATGGCCCCCAAAAGGGAAGGCTTTTGGAGGTGTGGCCGTCCATAAATCCATAACACGAAAGGTACTTACATGTCAGAACTCTGGAAGAACCTGATCGCCCAGGAGGACCCGGCGCTGGCGGAGCGGCTGGCGCTCTCCCGGGTGACCATTTCAAAAAAGACGGGGCAGATGCGGGTGCGGCTCAGGAGCGACGAGCTCCTGGACGACGCCCAGTTTGAGCGCGTGCGGCGGTTGATCGCGGGCGCGTTTCCAGCTGTGGGCGTGAAGGTGCAGCTGGAGTACCCCGGCCTGCGCGAGCGGGTGCTGGAGGACGTCACGATCGCCGGCCCCGTGATGAAGTCGCTGGTGCGCCACGAGAGCCCCGGCTGCATGCCGTTCATCGACTGGAACGGCAAGGGCTGGGCGCTCAACGACGGCGTGCTGACCGTGTGCGTGTCCAGCGCCGAGGGCGCGGCGTTTTTGAAGTCCCGCGGCGTGGACAAGATTTTGGCCGCGAAGCTGAACGACGTTTTTGGCATACAGGCCGCCGCGCGCATCCAGGTGACCGGCAACGAGGAGAAGCGCCTCCAGGCCATCGCCGAGGCCCGCGCGAAGGAGGCCGAGCAGATCGCCGCCTCCGCCGCCGTCAGCGCCTCCGCGCCGAAGCGCAGGTCCGTCTCCGGCGACGCGCTCTACGGCAAGCCCATCCAGGGCCCCTGCATCGAGATGCGCGAAGTAACCGAGGACGTGGGCCGCTGCACGGTCAAGGGCGAGGTGGTCAGCCTCGACATCAAGGACGCCAAGAACGGCGAGACGAAGATCGTGCTGTTCTCGATGACGGACTACACCGGCTCGGTGAACTGCAAGCTGTTTCTGAGCAGCCGCCGCAGCCGCGAGAACGCCGCCAGCGTACAGGCCCAGGCCGACGCGCTGAGCGCGGGCCTGAAGCCCGGCAGGTGGGTGAAGGTGCGCGGCCGCTACAGCTACGACAGCTTTTCCAGCCAGATGGTGCTGATGGCGGACGACATCGTGCCCGCCGAAAAGCCCGTGCGCGAGGACACCGCCAGCGAGAAGCGCGTGGAGCTGCACCTGCACACCAACTACTCGACAATGGACGCCTGCGCCTCCGCGACGGACCTGATCAAGCAGGCCGCCGCCTGGGGCCACAGGGCCATCGCCATCACCGACCACGGCGTCGTGCAGGCCTTCCCGGAGGCCTTCGGCGCGGCGAAGAAGAACGGCGTCAAGCTGATCCCCGGCTGCGAGGGCTACCTGATCGACGACGACGCCTCCATCGTGGAGAACGCCGGCGACATCCCGCTCGACGGCGCGGCCTACGTCGTGCTGGACGTGGAGACCACCGGCCTGAACACCCGATCGGACGAGATCATCGAGATCGGCGCCGTGCGCATCGAAAACGGCGTGGAGGTCGCCGAGTTCAGCGAGCTGATCGACCCCGGCCGCCCCGTGCCGGAGAAGGTGGTGGAGATCACCGGCATCACCTCCGCCATGCTGCGCGGCAAGCGCACGCTGATGCAGGTCATGCCCCAGTTCGCAAAGTTCTGCGAGGGCGCGGTGCTGGTGGCGCACAACGCCGCCTTCGACACGGCGTTCTTCCGCCGCGCGTTCCGGCAGGCGGGCCTGCCGTTCCGTTTTGCCGTCGTGGACACGCTGGCGCTGGTGCGCAACCAGTATCCGCAGCTCAAGAGCCACAAGCTGGGCGCGATGTGCAAGCAGCTGGGCATCAGCCTGGTGAACGCCCACCGCGCCGTGCACGACGCGCGCGCCACGGGCCTGATGCTGGTGAAGGTGCTGGGCGAGGTCGTGGCGCAGAAGCAGATCACCCAGCTGGGCCAGCTGAACACCTGCTACCCCACCGACGCCGCCAAGCAGAGCTACCACATCATACTTCTGGCCGCGTCGCAGCAGGGCATGACAAACCTGTACCGCCTCGTCAGCGAGGGACATCTGCACTACTTCCACCGCCGCCCGCGCATCCCCCGCAGCCTGATCGCCAAGTATCGCGAGGGGCTGATCCTGGGAAGCGCCTGCGAGGCGGGCGAGCTGTTCCAGGCGATGCTGGACGGCCGCGACGAGGACGAGCTCAAGCGCATCGCGTCCTTCTATGACTACCTGGAGATCCAGCCCATCGGCAACAACGAATGCCTGAAGCGCGACGGCACCGTCGCGGACGACGACGGCCTGCGCGAGTTGAACAAGCGCGTCGTGCGGTTGGGCCAGGCGATGAACAAGCCCGTCTGCGCCACCGGCGACGTGCACTTTCTGAACCCCTCCGACAGCATTTACCGCGCCATCCTCCAGACGAAGGAGGGCTTCAAGGACGCGGACGAGCAGCCGCCGCTGTACTTCCACACCACGAACGAGATGCTGGAGGAGTTCAGCTACCTGGGCCGCGACCTCGCGCGCCAGGTGGTGATCGAGAACCCGAACGCCATCGCGGATCGCATCGGCGACGTGCGCATATTCATCCCCCATCCCGAGGGCAAGGAGACGTTCCAGCCCTACTGGGAGACCGCGGAGCACGACCTGCGCAAGCTGGTCAACGACAAGGCCCACGCGCTTTACGGCGATCCGCTGCCCGAGATCGTCCAGAAGCGCATCGACAAGGAGCTGGGCGCCATCATCGGCTACGGCTTCTCCACGCTCTACATGATCGCGGTCA
Organism: uncultured Eubacteriales bacterium; assembly: GCA_902773515.1. Lineage (GTDB taxonomy): Bacteria > Bacillota > Clostridia > Christensenellales > Aristaeellaceae > UBA2862. Next base: position 3,046 of record CACYET010000232.1, read on the forward strand.
AGCTGGTGGCCAAGAGCCTCGCCGACGGCTACATCGTCGGCAGCCGCGGCTCCGTCGGCTCGTCGCTGGTGGCGTTCCTCTCCGGCATCACGGAGGTCAACGCCCTGCCGCCGCACTACGCCTGCCCGAACTGCAAGCACACCGAGTTCAACCCCGACCCGAAGTACACCACCGGCCTGGACCTGCCGCCCAAGGCCTGCCCCGTCTGCGGCGCGATGATGGACAAGGACGGCTTCAACATCCCCTTCGAGGTGTTCCTCGGCTTCAAGGGCGACAAGGTGCCCGACATCGACCTGAACTTCTCCGGCGAGTACCAGCCCCGCGCCCACGCCTACATCCAGGAGCTCTTCGGCAAGGAGTACTGCTT